>JAUSPK010000141.1 GCA_030655735.1 Syntrophales bacterium
AATCCCGCCCCGCCCTGAGGGAACTGGATGTCAAACCGTGGGAGGGGTTGAATGCAGATAGCGTGGAGGAGCGGTTCCCGGGGGCCTTTGATGCGTGGAAAAGGCAGGGGGCCGACTACCGAGTACCGGGGGGGGAGAGCATCCGTGATCTCGCGGGGAGGGTCATCCCCGTCCTCAGGGGAATTTTCGATGCCCACGATGGGGAAAGCATTGTTCTGGTGGCGCACGGAGGGGTCAATCGTGTGATCCTTGCGGATGCCATGGGACTCGATCTCAATCGTCTCTATTCGATCGAGCAGGATTATGGCTGTATGAACATTATCGATTACCTTCCCGACTATGCCGTTGTAAAACTTGTCAACAGGCAATTGCTTGATGAAAAACATTTTTAAATTTTGAGTGGTGAATTTTGAATCGATGGGTTTTTCTATAGACAATTACAATAAAATCAAAACGGGTGTTTTCCTGATTTTGGTATTTATCATCCTCCTGTTATCATCGAAGGCCACGGCCGAGGTGTTCGTCGACAAGACAGAGAGGCGGGTCAACATCCCTTCCCCTCCCCGGAGGATTGTTTCCCTTGCGCCCAGTATAACGGAGACCCTCTTTGCCCTCGGCCTGGACAGGGAGATCGTGGGAGTGACCATGTTGAGCAATTATCCCGATGCCGCCCGGTCGAAACCGAGGGTGGGCACCTTTATCAACATATCCCTTGAACGGGTTGTCTCTCTGAATCCCGATCTGGTCATCGGGACTGCCGATGGCAATAAAAAAGAGACGGTAAACCAGCTGGAGGGGATGGGTATTCCCGTGTATGTTGTTAATCCGGAAAACCTTGCAGAGATACTCCATATGATCTTGAGTATCGGCAGGATAACGGGGAGGGAGGATGAGGCAACGGCCCTGGCCCGCGGTCTCCGGGAGAGGATCGGGCGTGTCGCCTCATCCCTGAAGGGCCTGAAGCGGCCGCAGGTCTTTCTCCAGATAGGCATCAATCCGGTCATCACCGTCGGCAGGGATACCCTCCACAATGAGTTGATACAGCGTGCCGGCGGGGCGAATATCTATGGGGAGACGGCGACGCGGTATCCCCGGTGCAGCATGGAGGATATAATTGTCAAGAAACCCGACATCATTATTGTCTCGTCCATGAAGAGGGGGGGCGATTTTTCCACCGTCAGGGACGGGTGGGGAAAATGGGGGACCATTCCTGCTGTCAGGGACGACAGGATCCATGTCATAGACACGGACCTGATCGATCTTGCGTCACCCCGGATCGTGGATGGGCTGGAGCGGATGGCCGAGATCATTCATCCGGAGGTCTCATTGAAAAAACGGTAGAAAGGATCTGTGGTTATGCTGAATTACTTTTATCAGGGGGGGCCAGTTATGTATCCGCTCCTCTTCTGCTCTCTGGTATCCCTTACCATCGTCATAGAGAGGGGTATATTTTGGGTACGGGAAAAGAAAAGGCGTGACGAAAGGCTATTGGACCGGTTTATGTCTCTTGTCGAGAAGGGGGATCTTGAAGAGGCCCGGAGGCTTGTCGCGGACTGTCATGATTCCACCATCCGTGTTCTGGTGTGCGGTATCGTCCATCGGGAGTTTTCATTGAAGGACGCACTCCGGATGAGTGCCGACGAAGAGATCGCACGGATGAAGAGGTATCTCCCCACCCTTGATACGATGATAACCCTCGCGCCCCTTCTCGGCATCCTGGGGACCGTGACGGGGATCATATATTCCTTCAATATGCTGGGGAGTGCGGGTGTGGAGAATCCCGCGATGATTACGGCGGGAATCGGGCAGGCCCTTCTCACCACCGCCTTCGGCCTTGCCATAGCGATCTTCAGCCTCATACCATACAACTATTTTCTGTCCAGGATCGAGAAGGCTACGCAGGAGATGGAGAAGTACGGGACCACCCTGGAGATCCTCTTTGAGAAGGCCCAGAGGCACGGGGAAATACAGAACGGGATGAGTTGATCCACAGCCGTTTGATGGGTGGAGATGATGAAGATTGCAAGAAGACAGATGAACAAGGCCCGGATCGAGATGATACCGCTGATCGACGTGGTCTTTCTCCTCCTCGTGGCATTTATATTCTTCGCGATGTCGATGACCATAAACAGGGGAATCCCCGTCAACCTGCCGGTCTCGTCCGCCGCGCAGGTAGAGGATAAAGATATCTCCGAGATCACCATAGACAAGGGCGGAACGGTGTTTCTCGACGGGGAGGAAATGGATTCCCGGTCTCTCCATTCGCGCCTTGCCCTTCTCCACCGCGAAGCGCCGGGAACACGGATTATCGTCTCCGGTGACCGGGGGGCCTCGTACGAATCGATCATGTCGGTCATAGATGCGGTGAAGAGGGCAGGCATCTCCGGATTGTCGCTGAAGACGGAGCCCGGCAGGCAGGGGGGAGGGACCATGTCGGAAAACGTTGTGCGGGACCGTCAATAATGCCGAGAAGAGACCTTGTCATAGCCGCCGTGCTTGCTGTCCTTTTCCACTACAGCATCGCGTTGGTGCGCATGCCCGCGTCTCAACCGCACCCGCCCCCACCCTCCGAGGGGAAGATCCTTGCAAAATCCATTATCTCTGAATATAAGAGAACCCCAAAGGTGTCCGCGGTTGCGGTGTATGAAGCAAAAAAGAAGGAGGGCAGGAAGACATATGACCGGGAAGTGGTGGCGTTAAAAAAGAGAGTAGAAAAGACGGCAGATATCCCGGCGGAAGGAAGAGGGAAGGTGGATGCCCCCCCGAAGGGTGCACCCGCCCAGATATCTGAACCTCAGCCACCCTTTCAGGCCGAGCCGGGTACGGGGAGTCGGGCTGAAAAAATAGTGACAGAACCCGCCATACCCTGTTATAAAAACAATCCACCGCCGAAATATCCGGAAATTGCGCGCAGGAGGGGATACGAGGGAGAAGTACTCCTCTCCGTTATGGTATCGGTTGATGGCACGGTGGCTGCGCTCAAGGTGAAGGAGTCCTCGGGGCACCCGATCCTGGATCGGGCCGCCATGAAGACGGTCGCGGCATGGGAGTTCGAACCCGCACGGCGGATGGGAACCCCTGTTCCTCTGTCGGTGGATATTCCTGTTCGATTTGTGTTAAGACGCCCATAGTTTTTCTAAGAAAAGGGAGTTCTCGTCTGTGAAAAGGACCGTCTTAAAAGCTGTTGTACTCCTTTTAATCATACTCCTGTTTTCAGCGGCAGAGGCGTACTGCGCATCGTCAAAGACCTATTACCTCCAGGGGAACAAATACTTCATCAAAAAAAAATATGACAGGGCGATAGAGAAATACGAAACGGCTATTAAGATTAATCCCAAAATCGCCGATTACCATTACAAGCTGGCGGAGACATACAGGCTGAAAGAATCAGGAGATGAGGCTATTGCCTATTACAGGAAAGCGATCGAGATCAACCCACGCTACTATGCGGCATATGCGGGGCTTGGCGAGGTCTTCTTCAAGAAGGGCGAGGGTGAAGAGGCTGTACGGTATTATAATAAAGCCATAGAGGCGTGCCCTACCGAAAGCAAGGACCAATTCTTTCTCGGCAGGATAGCTGATATAAAGGGAGATACAGACGGGGCCATCAGGGAATATGAAAGGGCCATAAAGATACGCCAGGATTATTTCGATGCGATTTCCAACCTTGCCGTCTGTTATGCCAAGAAGGGGGATTTCGAGAAGGCTTTCCTTTACTACGTGAAGGCGCGGAAGATACGGCCGTATGATGAACGTGTCGTCGTGGGTCTTGGAATAGCGTACACCAATCTCAAGAAATTTAGCAAGGCCCGGGATATCCTGTTGATTGGGCTCAAGATCAATCTCTTCAATCGAGATACACGGTTTTACCTCGGTAAGGCCTATTACGGTACAGGCAATCTTGATCAGGCTATACGACAGACGGAAAAGGCCCTGGAGATAGATCCCGGTAACCCGGAGACACATTTCACATTGGGTCTGTATTATGATAAAAAGGGCTGGTCTGATATGGCCATAGCGGAATACCGAGAGACCCAGCTTTTGGATCCGGATTATATCATGAAGAGGGTGAAGGGAATTGAAGAAAATGCGAAAGAACAGCAGATAGAATAGGGGGAATTGTCTGAGATGAACCATAGCGAAATGAGGGCACGACTGGCACGGATGATAGTGGAACGCACCTTCCGCTACAGCGATGATCCGCCATTTACGTTGGCCTCCGGAAAACAGAGCAACTTTTATTTTAATTGTAAGCCCACGACCCTCGATCCGGAGGGGATGAACCTGATAGGGAACATTATCTTTGACATGCTTGAAGATTCGGACATTTCCGCGGTTGGAGGGCTGACCCTGGGGGCGGATCCGATGGCCAACGCCGTTTCCGTGATATCATACCAGAGGAACCACCCCATCAAGGCCTTTATCGTCAGAAAGGATGCCAAGGGACATGGAACCCGCAGCGCAATAGAGGGAAATGTCAGAGAAGGCGAGAAGGTGGCTATCCTGGACGATGTGATTACCACGGGGAAATCCACCCTGATCGCTATTGAAAGGGCCCGCGAGGCGGGATTGATCGTGGATCGTGTGATAACGCTGATTGATCGTGAAGAGGAACAGGGGAGAGAGAATATTAAAAAAGAGGTAAAGAGGGTCGAGTCTATCTTTACGCGGACCGACATAATGGGTCTTCACGAACAGGAAAAGGAGAAGATGACATGAGGCACATGAGATCTTTTTTGGTATTTTCATGCATGATGGCTTCTGTTTTGGTTCTTTCGGGGACCGTTATGGCCGGTGGAGACGGCGGCTTAACCGTTGCGGGGTTTGACTCGGGAGAAATGAAAAAGGGCGCCCCGTCAGGCTGGGAACTGGTGGAGAAGGATGGGACCCCGAACCTTACCCTTGAAAAAGAGGGGGATATGTATGTTCTCCACCTGAAGAGCGACAGCCAGTCCTCCTTCGGAATAAAAAAAGAGATAGACCTCAAGGCAGGGGAATATCCCTTTCTGAGCTGGGAATGGAAGGTTGCCCGCCTGCCTGATGGAGCGGATGTCAGAAAGTCCGATACTGATGATCAGGCTATTCAGATATACGTTGCCTTCAAGCCCACCGGCTGGCCCGCGAAACTGAATACCCCTGTCATAGGGTACATCTGGGGGGTGGAATGTCCCAAGGACACCTTCGTCACAAGCTCACAACCCCTTGCGGGCAAGATACGGTATGTCGTTCTCAGGAACAAGGAGGATGCTCTGAATACCTGGGTTGGTGAAAAAAGAAACTTGGAAGAGGATTACCGGAAGCTGTTCCCCGATATCGATAACGGACAGCCGCGCGATATCAAGGGAATTTCATTCTACATCAATTCCCAGAACACAAAAAGCGAGGCGGAAAGCTACATCTATAATGTTCATTTCAGCAGCGATTAGATAACAACATCAACACCCCCGGTTTCATCGGTAGTGGTAGTAAAGCATTAAGGGCGATTGTATATATGACATCTTACGAAGGTAGCGGCTATTCTCCTATGAAAAGACAAAACATGTTGCGGTGCGGACCAAAATCTGTGCTTCTCTTCCTTGCCATCATCTCTCTTTCCGTCATTGCAATGTCCCCCGTTCCTGGATTCGGATCGGGTACGACCGATGAAACAATGTCGTTCATCCCGGATTCCCTGGTTTCTCTGGGAGCCGGGCATGTCATAGTTGTCGATAAGACGATGCAGCGACTCTTTGTATATCGGTTTGACGGGACCTCTTTTCAGCGTACATACGAAGCAGCCTGTTCCACCGGGAAAAACAAGGGAACAAAAATACGATCAGGCGACGCCAGAACACCGGAGGGCATTTACTTCCCCATCAAGTTTTTCTCTGATGGGGAGCTCGCTCCTATCTATGGCTCCATGGCCTTTGATCTCAGCTACCCCAATATCCTCGACAGGAAAGAGGGGAAGAACGGCAACAATATATGGCTGCACGGTACCGACAAGCCCCTGGCACCATACCAGTCAAACGGCTGTATCACCCTCGAAAACGGTGACATTGATGCTGTTTCCCGTTTCATCACCCTTGATGAGACACCTATTATCATTCAGGACTATATTAAGTGGGTTCCCCCGCTGGTACAGATAGCCCAGAGGGAGGATATCACGCCCTTTATCAACGATTGGACGAGCACCGTATGCGACGGCAGCGTTCAGAAACTTGCCGGGCTCTATGGGAAGAATTCTCGGTACGATGAGGAGGATAAGGGCCGGCTTGCCGGGCAGATACAAACATTAAAAAAATACGGGGGGGACGTGACCCTCGTGCCGAAGGACCTTTCACTCCTGAAGCATGACAAATACACCGTGGCGTTGTTCCGTGAGGAATTTACCGTCAACGGTCGCCCCTACGATGCGGGATCACGAAAACTGTTTCTAAAAAAATTGCGCAATGAATAGTACATCGAGGGAGATGTAACAGTAACCCCCGGAAAGGAACGCCAGTTCATAGCGGTACTTGAGAAGACCAATAACGACTACGCCAACCGCAATGACGTACGGAAGGTTGTCGACACGTGGATCGCCAGCTGGGAGGCAGGGGACATGAAGGGCTACGCGTCCTTTTATGCCGAGGATTTCAGATTCAAGGGGATGGACCTTGACCGTTGGCTTGCGTATAAGTCAAACCTTCTCCGGCTCAACAAAGAC
>JAUSPK010000174.1 GCA_030655735.1 Syntrophales bacterium
GTGATCAGGGCCGTATTTCTTATATCACTGTAATCGGGGCTGATCTTGCTCCACCACTTGTCAACCGAATCGGTGTAGAGACTGTAGCTCTGGAGCCAGTTGATGGTCGGGAAGTGTCTCTTGTTGGCAAGGGCGACATCCAGCGAGTAGAGAACGTCGACGATCCTGAGGGTCGCCTGGGTTACCGGTTCACTGAAGTCCGCACCGGGAGGACTGACGGATCCGATCACCGTAGCCGACCCCATCCGTTCCGGACTGCCTATGCACTTGACCCTCCCGGACCTTTCGTAGAAGGCAGAGAGCCTTGAGCCCAAGTAAGTGGGGAACCCCTCTTCCCCTGGTGTCTCCTCAAGCCTGGCGCCGATTTCTCTCATTGCCTCGGCCCACCGGGATGTCGAGTCGGCCACGAGGAGGACGTCATACCCCATATCCCTGAAGTATTCGGCCATGGTAATGCCGAGAAAGATACTGATTTCCCGCGCGACGACGGGCATATTCGATGTGTTGGCGATAAAGATCTCCTTCTCCTGCAGGAGCCTGTCGGTCGCTGGGTCTCTCAACTTCTTGAAACTGTGGAGGACGTCCGCCATCTCGTTTCCCCGCTCGCCGCACCCGACATAGATGTTCAGCTGTGTCTGGGACCACCGGGCCATCTGCTGCAGGGTGACGGTCTTACCGGTTCCGAATCCTCCGGGGATGGCGGCCTTCCCCCCCAGTGCCAGGGGGAATAGGTAGTCGATGATCCTTGTACCGGTTACCAGAAGATCTTCGGGATCAAATCTCTGTTTATATATCCTGGGTTTTCGTGCCGGCCACTTCTGCATGAGGGTCAGAGGCTTTTTTTCACCGTCGTGCTCCAGGAGCGCGACGGTTTCGACTATGGTGAAATCCCCTTCCGATATCTCCAGGATGGTCCCCTGCGTCCCTATGGGCACCATGATCTTGTGTTCTATAAGACCGGTCTCCGGGACCGACCCGATGATATCGCCCTCCTGTACGGCGTCACCCACCTTCACGGTGGGGGTGAAGTGCCATTTTTTCTTCCGGTCGAGGGCGTCTGTCCGTACCCCGCGCACCAGAAAATCGCCGATGTCATCCATCATGGTGACGAGGGATCGCTGAACGCCGTCGTAGATATTCCCGACAAGTCCTGGTCCCAGTTCCACCATGAGGATTTCACCTGTTCCGGTCACCGGCTCTCCAACCCTGAGCCCGACGGTATCCTCGTACACCTGGATGACCGCCTTATCCCTCTCAAGACCGATGATCTCCCCCGTAAGTCTTTCATCACCCACATCGACGACCTCATATACCTGAGATCCCCTCATGTCTTCGGCGATTACAACGGGCCCCGAAATTTTCCAGATCTTCCCCATAGGTCATGCCTCACTTTGGTAGTATATTTGGTCTACACTGCATCCCAACGGTCTCATCATCAGATGTTCACATTAAATCCTATCAGTTTCTTCGTGTATGTTTTGTAATATTCCTTTACATCCCGCTCTTCTGTCTTAAAGCCTGAAGGTATCTCTATCACAATGGCCGAGCTCCGCTTGCTCTCCTTTATGTGTCTGATCGTGTCTGTCGCATCCCTGCCCCAGTCTTCCGGTAGCATGATGATTCCGACGGAGCTGTCACCCGCCAATTCCATCAGGGCCTCTCTGACCTTCTCACGGGTGTCGTCCCCCTCTTCTATGATCCGGCACTTCTCAACGCCGGCAAGTCTCATCAGGGCTGTCTGGTCCCTGTTTCCTATGATGGCTATGGTTATATTTTCAGTCATGCCGCTATCACCAGATCCTTTATATCCGACGGCGGTATCCCGTCTGCGAGCATCTTAAAGGTCAACCTCAGATTCCGTACCTCCAGTTCCTTGAGGAGCAGGTACCATAACATATTGGAGGTGGACAAAATCCGGGGAGAGAGAAGATCCTTGAGCATCCTGAACCTGTGTTTCTCCGTTACCTTGTCTACCGCCGTGATCTCTGTGCCCTTTTCATATCCCTTGGATACCTCCTGTGCCAGCACATGGTATCCCGTATTTTCCAGCCTCCCTGTTATTTCGGCCATCTTCAGCGTGAGCAATTCCTGTATGGTGGCCTCCGAGAGCATACTGCCTCCGCTGAGGACCGGCGCCCCCGCGGCCCCGCCCCCTCCGAGGGATATTCGAAAGACCGTCTGGAGGTTTGCCATATCGATACCGATCTTGAAGGCCTTCTCGAGGAGGTGTCCATCTTCCATGCCCCTGAATGCCGCCAGTACCTTCTGATGATACAGATTTTGCAGGGCAAGCTCTCCCTCGGATACGGATTGCGTATCCTTTTCGCTGATTTCCTCTATGGTCTGGATGTAGTACCCCAGATTGCATGTCGCGAGGATTGAGGACAGCTCATCCCTCTCCCGCGCGGCAGACATCTCATGCAGGTACCCTTCGCTATGGAGCTTTCCTAGCGGTATCATGGAGGAGGGCATCTTTTTCAGGATCACCCTCAGGGCTATTCGGATATTCAGGACATCGTACTTCTCGGCGTACAGGCTAGCTACGCGCAACATGTCCGGGGGTATATCGAAGCCCTCGAGACGCCCCAGGCATTTGTCCAGGTATATCCACAGCTGCTCATCCGCATCGTCGAAGGTCTTGATCGGTTGATCGAGCAGGTATTCGCCGATATCGGTGTCCCCGATGATCTCCAAGGCATCCTGCATGGTCGAGGACCTCTGCAGCACCTCATCGATCTGTTCGGAGGTTACAGTTCGGGACTCCTCGCCCTTGAGATAGGCCGACATGAATGCATACCGCGCGCTTATCAGGTTCACTGTTTGGTCTCTCCAAAAAGTTTGCTGCCCAGTTCGGGCATGATTTTTGGCGTCAGCATCCCCAGTCTCACATCAAACGTGTTGTCGATGTTTACCATGCCGTCCATCGACTCTGCTATAACACCCCCCAGACAATCACGTTCCACGACCTCGGCTATCTGTTCTTTCAGACCGTCATCTCCTTCGACGACCTTACGGGCGATGGCTACATCCCTCGGGGATACGAGGATCCTGAGCTTTTCTTCCGATTCAAAGGCATCGACCGCCTCCCTGATGAGGGAGGCAAACGCCTTTTTGTCGGTTTTTTCCTTTGCAAGACCTTCCTTCGTCCTGGCTATGATCTCCTTGATGACGGCGTCTTGTTCCTTCAGTATCTCCTGCCTCGCCTTGAGAGAGGACTGTGCCAGTATCCTTGATGCCTCACGCTGTGCCTCGGATATGATACGTTTTTTCTCCTCTTCGAAGCGTTTTTTCTTCTGCTCTTTCGCCTGTGCCATCAGGTCTTTGGCCTTCGCCTTGGCGTTGGCCACGATTTCTTCCGCCTCTTTGCGCGCTTTTTCGAGGATAGCCGCTCTTATCTTGTCGGTTTCCATACTGTTCACCCTCTTACATGAGCTTTAGTATACTGAGTGCCATGATGGTAAAGACCAGGCCGAGTACGCCTATCAGTTCCACAAAAACGGCGAGCATCATGGAAGCCGTCAGTATCCGCCCCTTTGTCTTCGGAAGGAGCGCTATACCCGAGGCGCAGACCGATCCCTGAAATATCGCGGAGAACAGCTCGGCGAGTCCGGCCATAATGCCGATGCCCAACACCATAATCCCCGCGCCGGCGCCGGCGATAGCGATCTTCGGCAGAACCACCGTAAGGATTATGATCAGAATGATAAGACCGTAAAAGCTCTGTGTCATGGGGAGGGATGCCAGGACGATCACGTTCCTCAACTGTCCCGGTTCCTCGGACAGGGTGGCCACCCCGGAAGAGGCGGCATTGGCAATCCCTATAGCTGATCCTGCAAGACCCCCCGCGAGCGCCATAGCACCACCAAATGTAGCCAAGGCTTGAATCAATGTCATTTCTTCACCTCTCTCTAGAATTTTTTGCCTACTATTGTTTCTCTTCTCACGCTCAGATGAAACGGATTATATTCTTTTCCGCCCCCCTCATAAAACTTCAACAGAAATTCCACAAAGCAAAGCCTGAGAGAATGTATAAAGGCGGCCAGACTGCTGAGAAACAGGTTGAACACATGGAAGATGGTCAGCATTACCATCCCTATGGCAAAGGCCAGGACGGCCCCCAGCATGCCGGGAACAACGGACGATACCGTGGATGAAACCCAGTTGGAGAGCAGGTTGAAGGAGGACGCGAGATAAAAGGTGGCAAGACCGACTCCGGCCAGCCTGGAATATGACATGATGTCGCCCAATATGCCGGTAAGATCGAAGATCCAGAACACACTTCCCAGAGCCCCCATCTGCATAAATGCACCGACGACAATGAGGATCAGCCCCACGGTCATAGGATAGGCCAGCACGCCGTATACCCAGGGTGAAAGTGGAATAAGCTCAATGCCCAGCATGGCCTTAAAGATGTAGGGGATGCCGAACGCCTCCACAAGGAACAGCCCCGCCTTGCTGACAATCATCCCCCAATCCCCCTCCATGGCCCCTTTTACGAGACCGAGGATGTGAGCGATATTCACATGTACCAGGCCTATTATCAGTGAAATGGTGATAAAGGATATGGGGTCTGAAAGTTGTGTCTGAACCCATTTCACCAGGGCGATTGATTGCAGGCTGATCCCAAAAAACATATACAGGAAATCCCCCAGATAGGTCCCTGAAAGGGCACCAAAGATGAGGGAGACCCCCCCGCTTATGTACAACACCTTGCGGAACAGATCGACCCCCTCGGTAGAGGGGTCGTCAACGAGCTTATCAAGGACAAACCGGGCAAGGATCAGCAGGCCTACCGCGTAGACAACGTCACAGAGCATGAGACCGAAAAAGAAGGCAAAGAAATAGGCCACACTCGGGGTCGGGTCCCACCCGCCGTACTTGGGCAGGCTGAAGAGGCTGACGATCACCTCAAAGGGCCTGATGGCAACCGGGTTCTGTAGCCGAGTCGGGGGCTCGTCGGTCGGGGTCGGTTTGCGTGCATCGACAAACGCATTGTCGATCGATTTATGTATCTCTGATATGATGAAGTCCGTTTTGGTCTGGGGAACCCAGCCTTCAATCAGCGAGACATAGTGGGTTTCTGACATATTCTCAATAGCGGACAGCATCTCATCTTCCCGGGAGACGGTCTCTCTGTAGAGGGCGATCTTCTCCAGGTTTTCCGAGGTAACTGTTTCTATTTCCCGTTCTAACTCCTGGATCTCTTCCTTCTTTCTTCCGATGATTTCTTCCTTTTTCGCGCTAAAGTCCCTCAGGGTTAATTTTTCATCGGGTATCTCAAGCGGCAGAGATCCCAAGTCTCGTGCCAGTGCCTCCACCATATTCTGACTGGTGGTCCTGGCAATGGTATAGAGCACCACCTCCTCTTTTGAAGAGGCGGTGACATGTTGAAGAATATGCGGGCCGGCTTTTTCCAGGAATGTCTTGGAGGTCTCCACCGGGAGCACGAATACCCTGGCCGACACGTAACTTCCGGAATAGTTCAGGTCTCTCAGCGGGAGGTTTATCTCCTGTGCCAGGATATCGAGGTATCTGCCCAGTCCCTCCATGTTGGAGATGTCGGCTTCCAGCTTTGTCGCATCTTCACGAAGGCGGGCGCACTTGTCACGCAGCCTGTCGGTCCGATGCAAGATCTTGTCGAGGGGTTGAGCGGGTGCGTCTTCCGGTATGAGCACCCGGTGCTCTCCCCTTACATTCGACAGGATGTCGTTGATGTTGACGGATATTTTCCGTATAAGATTTCGCTTTTCCTCGATTGCTGTTATGTCGGCGGGATCTAATTCCTGGGGTTCTTCTATATGGAGGACGCCTATTGCCTGCAAACGCTCCAGAGCTTTTGCGGAAGCGTCTTTTGCAGTTACCACCCTGATCTTGAACATTGTCTCAGGTGTGTTTATAAGCAGTGGAATCATCTATGGCCCTCCGTCCAAAATGAATTACTGTAGGTGACACGTACTCTGATACATCCAGTTGCCTAAAAGATTCCCAGCTTCATGAGTGGTGGCTTTATGGCATAATAGCATCGATCCTCTTTTTGAGAGCAAGTCGCGCAAGCACTGTCTGTAAAATTTTGGGAAAAACTTGTTTCCGGCATCTTAAATTCAAGATACGACAGTTGTCAAGAAAAAATTTGTTTTTTTATTATTTGTTGTTAATTCAACCCCATAGTTGCGATGATACATTTCAGGTTGTCAAGAACAAATAGAATTGTCCGGTTTTGTAGCACATGATATGTCCGCTTTTTTTCTGTTCTTCCAGGGAGTCCTATTTTGAGAACAGGAGGTGAGCGGCGGACGTG
>JAUSPK010000182.1 GCA_030655735.1 Syntrophales bacterium
ATCTTGTAATCCGACATTACGGTCTCTATACTCTGCGGATTATCACCGACGATACCGATGGCCTGGTTGCCGTCCTCCGCCAAGAGTACGCTGTAGCCGTCTCTTTCAAGAACCTTCTTCAGGGATCTCCTCACCCCCTCTTCATCATCCACCACTAAAAGGTTCATCATGATTTCCTCCTCCTGCATGGGAGTTCGACGGACACCACGGTCCCCCTCCCCTCTTTACTCTGTATGGCGATGTTCCCGCCATGTTTCTTCACGATCTCATGAGCGATATACAGGCCAAGCCCCGTACCCTCGCCCGGCTTCTTGGTCGTGAAAAAGGGTTTGAAGGCATCTCTGCTCTCTTCTGGCGACATACCCCTCCCCGTGTCGCGGCATTCGATACGGACGATATCCGTATCTTCTTCGTAGCGCGTCTCCAGCGTTCTCGTACCCTTCCCGTCCGGCTGGGCCTGGATCGCATTGTTTATAATATTGATGGCCACCTGCCCAAGGTTTGCAAAGTTCCCCCTGATCTCCGGCAGGTCTTCTCCCATCTCCTTTTCAATGGTTATTTCAGAATTCTTGTACCGGTTGAACAGGACCCTCAGGGCGTCGTCTACCAGGGTGTTGACATTTACCTGCTCGACATAGGTCTGTGTCTGCCGCGAAAGGCCCAGGAGGCTCTTGACGATGTCGGCGGCCCGGTCGAGTTCCTTGATAGAAAATTTCAGATCTTCTATCAACTCAACACGATCCGTTTCCTGCACGCCTTTCCACTCCCCGATTGTTTCGGCACAGATCTGAATAAGGCTCGACGAACTGGCAAGGGGATTGTTGAGTTCGTGCGCCGTACCAGCCACCAGTTGCCCTATGGAGGCGAGGCTCTCCGACCGGATCAGCTGCTGCTGCGTCCGTTCCTTCTCTTCAAGTGCCGCCGCGAGGTCTTTTGTCCTTTTTTTGACCTTTTCCTCCAGTTTGATATTCATCTCCTCGATTCTTTCATAATTCCAAGCATTTTCTATGGCAATTGCCCCCTGGCTGGCGAGGGTCTCCAAGAGCTCTATATCCTCGTGTACAAACAGCTCCCCCGATCGTTTCTCTCCCAGGGCCATAATCCCCGTCAGTTTATCCCGAGAGATCATCGGTATCAGTATGGCAGCGCCGGTCGTATCAAACAGACCGGATATCTTCTTTTGATCATCCGGGATGTCGATCCTGCCGGCTGCGGATCGCCCCAGTGTCTCCCGGTACCCCTCGAAGAAGGATGCTATCGCCCGACTGTCTCTCATAGAGGTCTTGCGATTTTTTTCGAGCCGCTCCCTCATGGTGAAATACAATTCGAGAGATTCGGTTTCCTTTCTGTAGACCGCCACACACATGCCGCTCGTTTTCAGGGCCGACGGAATGGATTCCAGCAGAAATCCCGTGATCTCTTCCACACGCAGGAAAGACGCCATGGCGCCGCTCATCTTCCTCAGGGTCTCACGGTAATCGTATCTCCCCCTGAAAAATACCCTGTCGACGAGCCGCTGGACCTTGATCCGTGCGGGATTGAACAGCGCAATAACCAGGATGGCGAAAACGAAGGACATAACAAATGGATGGGTATTTCCGTACCCCATGAACAGTATATTGGACAGGTAGAGGGCCAGGGCATAGACGAAGGTCAGGATCCCGGTGAGGAAGAAATAGGTGCTCCCCTTTCTGACGAGCATTCCCATGTCGAGGAGATCGTACTTCAGGACGCCAAAGGCGAGAATTATCGCCGGGACAAAATTGAAGTTGCCCATGGGGTAGATATCATATCCGCTGATGGGGAGAGAGTTCAGCAGTATAAGAAACCCGCTCAGGCCGAAACCTATCAATACGTATTTTATCCTGTTCCTCTCGCGGTTTCCTTCCGCCCGCTTCATCCCCAGAAAGAGGGTCGCGATACAGTACAGCGCGGCTATTCCTCCGACCGCTGAAAACAGGTGGTACACCGGCCCCGCCGCGGCAATCTTCCCGAAGGAGAAATGGCGCAGTCCGCTGATGAAATATTCGGTCTGGGTAAAGGGGAGGAGAGCGATACTGAAGAGGTACGCACTTATCTCAAGCCATCTCCTCTCCGTTATGCCGAGAAATGAATGCACGAACCGGATATACACCGGTATGACGAAAATAAAAAACAGGTAGGCCAGTCGGTCAAGTCTGAGGGCAAGCGCCTCATCCACGAGGAAGGACACCAGGGCAATATCGAGATCGATCAGGGCGCCGAGGAGGCACATGCAGGCAAAGAAGATGTTGGTGGAGTTTTTCTTTCCCCGGAGGATGGAGAAAACGGCCAGGAAGGAGAAGACCAGGAACCCGGTCACAGGAAGGAGAAGGTAGGAATATGATTCCCATAGAAGGTACAGAGACACAGTCGTCGCCCTCCTCTCCCGGTTGTTGGCAACTATTCACGTATCCAGAAATCTGGTGGATCGGCCTCCGGTCTTACCCCATCATGCACTGCCGCATACATCCCGATGCCAATTCTGAACGCTGCCCTTTTTCCGGATTCTGTGTCCTGTTTTCTGCCCCTGCGTAGTAGGTAGGTATACCGTGTCAGGCCTAAAACACAAATACAGCCGCCGCTACAACCGACGTATGGCCGCCGTTTTTCACTATTGCCGATTGTGTAACGTTCCGTGTCCGTACTATCTTTCCGCTGATCTTGAAAATCTCTTCCTTTTCATCCCAGCTCGCATCCACATCAAAATCTATACCGAGTGTTGATGCAAGCATGGCCGCGGCGAGGTCTTCCGCGTAGTCCCCCGTTTCCACCGATGTCTTTCCAAACGCATGGTGCTCGCTTATATACCCATATGCGTTCCTGTCAGCCGGGATAGCACACCCCACTGACGCCGCTATCAGTCTTCTCGGCTCATTGCTGCAATTACGGCTCATGACACAGTAGGTTATGTCGCCTGGATTCAGCTCCTTGAGTCCTTTTTCACGCGATATTACCTTGCAGCCTGGCGGGAAAATACTAGAAACCATTACCAGATTGCATTTCTCTATACCGGCATTCCTCAGGGCCAGCTCGAAGGAATGGAGCTCTGCCTTGTGGGAACCGACTCCCTTGGTAAAAAAAATCTTCTTGGGTACCTGATTGCTCAATAACGTATCTCCTTCTATAAAAATGATGCCGTATCTATGAATCCACCCGATTGATATATCCCATGATTCGGTATACAAGCTTTGCCGCCGTGAAATCAGGGGCAATCATTCCGGGGATCGGACACAGCTCAACGATATCAAAACCGCGAATCGTACAACTCTCTGAAACTCCCCTGATCAGATGGATCAAGTCGTTCCACAGGATGCCGCCAGGCTCCGGCGTTCCGGTGGCCGGCATAACCGACGGATCCAGGACATCAAGATCGAGGGTGATGTATATATCCTTCGACAGGTTCTCGCAAACTTTTTTTACCGGATCTGGATCATTTATTATAAAATCCGGAGAAAATGTTCTAACCTTCTCTTCTTCGATGAAACTGGCCTCTTCCGCGCTCATGCTCCTGACCCCGACCTGTACCAGAGGGCAGATCTCGAATATCCTTCTGCCGACGGACGCGTGGCTGAATGAGGAATTCTGATACGAATCTCTCAGGTCCGCGTGCGCATCGAGCTGGAGCACCGACAGGGAGGGATACATCTCCTTCGCGGCCTGAACCGCCCCTATGGTCACGCTGTGCTCCCCTCCCAGGACAACCGGGACCTTACCGGATGAAAGGACCTTTGCCACCTCCTCGCGAACAACCTTCGCCATCGCCTCCGGGCCGCGTGCATCTACCTCGAGGGGAGCCATGGTGTGGATGCCGGCCAGATATGTCTCCACGCACAGCTCCTCATCGTAGAGTTC
>JAUSPK010000044.1 GCA_030655735.1 Syntrophales bacterium
ACAGCCTGGGGGGGCTTATCGCGCTGAGGTTCGCCGCCCGATTCCCGGAGGTGATCGACGGCGTGATCATATCGTCACCCGCGCTCGGTCTGCCGGAGGAGCCCCCCGCTATCAAGGCATTTGTCGGCAGGATTATGTCCGACCTCTGGCCGACTTTCAGTCTTTCCAATGGTCTGGACCCATCGAAAATCAGCCACGATAAAGAGGTGGTCCGTGCGTATCTGGATGATCCCCTGGTTCATGACAGGGTCACCGCCCGCTGGTTTGCCGAATTTACCCTGGCCGTGGGGGCCGCGAACCGATCGGCCTCCGAGCTGAAGATTCCCTTCCTGATGCAGATCGCGGGGGACGATCACCTGACCAGTGCGGACGCGTCGAGACGGTTCTTTGAGGTGGTATCCTCTGTTGACAAAACACTCTACATCTACAAGGACCTATACCACGAAATATACAACGAGAATGCGCAGCAAAGGGAACATGTACTGGACGATCTGGATACATGGCTCATTAAGCACATCTGATGTGAGAGGAGGTGTATGAAAATGGCGCAATATGTTGGAGCTGTGGATCAGGGAACAAGCAGCAGCCGCTTTATCATCTTTGATCATAGCGGGAAGATCGTTAGCATCGATCAGAAGGAACATGAACAGATTTTTCCCAGACCCGGATGGGTGGAGCATGATCCTCTCGAGATATGGGAGAACACGCAGGAGGTCATCCGCGCCGCTTTATCCAAGGCCGGGATCTCCGGGAAGGATCTGGCGGGGATCGGCATCACCAACCAGCGTGAAACCACGGTGGTCTGGGACAGGGAAACGGGCAAACCGTACACCAACGCAATTGTCTGGCAGTGCACCCGAACGGGGGAGATCTGCAATGAGCTGGGCAGAGATGGCGGGCAGGACCGGTTCCGTGAAAAGACGGGATTGCCAATAGCCACGTATTTCTCGGGACCGAAGATCAAGTGGATATTGGACAATGTCCCCGGGGCGCGTGAGGACGCCCTCAAGGGGAAGGCACTCTTCGGCACCATGGATACCTGGGTGATCTGGTGGCTGACCGGCGGACCCGACGGGGGCGTCCATGAGACCGATGTGACCAACGCCAGCCGCACCATGCTCATGGATCTGGAGACCCTCGCGTGGGACGACGGGATACTGAAGGTCATGGGGATTCCGCGGGAGATGCTGCCCGCCATCGTGCCGTCCAGCAACGGAAATTTCAGCGGCACGACATCCGCGGACGGGCCGTTGGGGGCGCAGGTGCCGGTATGCGGAGCCTTGGGAGACCAGCAGGCCGCCCTCGTGGGGCAGGCCTGTTTCGAGAAGGGAGAGGCCAAGAATACCTATGGGACCGGATGTTTTCTGCTGCTCAATACCGGTACGACGCCGGTCCCTTCCAAGCATGGCCTGATCACCACCGTGGCCTATCAGATGGGTGGTGACAAGCCGGTCTATTGTCTCGAAGGCTCCATCGCCATTGCCGGGGCCCTCGTTCAGTGGGTGCGAGACAATATGGGCCTGATATCGAAATCATCGGAGATAGAGACCCTGGCCGGAACGGTTGAAGACAGCGGCGGGGTCTATTTCGTTCCCGCTTTCTCGGGCCTCTTCGCCCCCTACTGGCGCGGCGACGCGAGGGGCGTGATCGTGGGCCTTACGCGGTTTGCCAACAAGGGGCATCTTGCCCGTGCGGTCCTTGATGCCAGCGCCTATCAGACGAAGGATATTGTTGAGGCCATGAACAAGGATTCCGGTGTCGACCTCTCCGCGCTCAAGGTGGACGGCGGGATGGTGTACAATGAGATGCTGATGCAATTCATCGCGGACATGCTGGATGTTCCGGTGATCAGGCCTGTCGTCTCGGAGACGACATCCCTGGGGGCCGCCTATGCCGCCGGGCTTGCGGTGGGGTTCTGGTCCGGTCTCGACGAGCTGAAGAAACACTGGGCCGAGGATAAGAGATGGCTCCCCGCGGTGGCGCACAAAGACAGAGAAGAGCGGTATCGCGGCTGGCAGAAAGCGGTAGAGCGGACCCTCGGCTGGGTTGACGAGGACAGCGTGGACTAAGGGGAACTTTGTTTTGAGACGACAAAGCCCCCGTCTTCCTAAAAAGATGGGGGCTTTGTGTTGTGTACCGGGTATATCCTTTACCGTTGTTCTTTCCGTTGTCGTTCCATGTTCAGCCGAGCCTCTCCGTAGAGTCTCCAGATGCACAGAAAGATAGCGAGAATGAAGAGGCCGAACATGAAGCTGGGCTCAGTGTTGAATTTGGTATCTATCCATCGGCCGACATAGAGGAACATAAACGAGGAGAAGACGATAACAAAACCCCATACACTTATCTGTAATATCTGAGAAAGATTCGACCTCAAGTTTATCGAGCTATGATGGTGTGTGGTTATCATTGGTCGTGTCTTCCTTTCCTAAACTTATTCTAGTATCTAGCTTACCATGGTTTTGAGCGCGTTGACGACCGGAGCCGTAAAGAGGGCTACCATGACCGCGTACAGCGCGAAAGAACCGACCGCCTCGCTGAGATACAGTTTGGAGTACTTGTGTTTCAGAGAGGTGATAATCATCCCACCGACAATCAGGCATCCGAGATGGAAGTAAGGGAAGTTAGCCGCGTTGGTTGACACGTACTCCGCATAGCCGAAAGAAGCTGTAGTCAGTACCACAAAAGCCGCCATGATCAATGTCTGTAGAGTTCTTTTCATGATTTGTGTCCTCCTTAGTTTTTCTCTTTCGGTCTTTACTATAGGAATAATCGTGCCACTTGTAGAATTCTAACGTAAAATAGTTATAACATGCTGAATATACGGATGTTCTAGAAATGATCAGACCGAAAAAGGAGTCAGACCAGCTCAGAGATGTCACGATTGATTAAAAGAAACGTCCAATGAAATTGAATGAAATGTTCAGGGGGAGGGTAAATCTGAAGGCAAACCTACCAAGAGTAAAGCCTTTATCTACAAATATCCGCTGCAGGTCAACGAAAAACGGTGACGACTGTGCCCATGAACCTTCAACTACATAAAATTTATTGATAAAAAATTTAACTGGGGGGTGTTTTGATCTGAGACACGTAGCCACTCGGTTCAGCGATCAGGTCAATCGTCCCCGGAGAGCTTCTTCCGTGCGAGGAGGGCGATGACGAGGCATCCGACCGTTATGGCAAGGCAGAGGGAAAAGGCGTTCTGATAGGCCTCGGGGGGGTAGATGCCGTTGATCCGTCCCACCCTGTCAAGTATGGCCCCCGTCAAGATCTGAAAAACGGCGATTCCCATCATCGGAAACGGATTCAGAAGGCCCATGGTGCGACCGAGGACGGCGCTGGGGGTTGATTCGCGGATCAACGTCCAGAGGGTGGTGAACAGCCCGCCGGATGCGCAACCGATAAAAAACATCACGATCATGACGCCCTTGATCCCCCACGGGACACTACTGATAATCAGCCCTGTCCACATGGTGGCCGTGATGATAAGGAGACAGATGAGCAACGTCATCTTGTTTCGAAAAATGCGGCTGCCGAGCCATCCCCACAAGGGGGACCCTGCTATGAATCCCAGAGGAATCAGCATGTTTATCTTACTGGCATGGGCGAGCTCGATGCCGAATCGTGACATAAGAAACGGCGTAGCCCAGAGTCCCTGAAGCGTAAGGAGGGTGCCGGCAACTCCAAAGAGGAGGCTTCCATAAACCCAGAAGCGAAGGGAGGTCAGCACCGATACAACCGAAGGGGAGACCTTCCGGGGTGATGCGCTTTCCGATGCATCGACAGCAACGGCCGGTATTGGAACTCGCGTATGATCACGGGTAAAAAGAAATGCTGCCAGCGCGAGGATCACGGTTATCACTGCAATAAGATGAAAGCTTATCCGCCAGCCGTATGCCTGCGCCATCCATACGAGGGGAGCCGTCGCGACGAGAGCACCCATATTCCCTGCCGCGAGAAACAGGCCGGTCATGGTGGAAAACTCTTTTTTCTCAAACCATTGCGACAAGGC
>JAUSPK010000187.1 GCA_030655735.1 Syntrophales bacterium
AGGACTCCCTGGAAGAACAGAAAAAAAGCGGACATATCATGTGCTACAAAACCGGACAATTCTATTTGTTCTTGACAGAAGTTTCTATGGCTGAAGATTTGTGTCTAAAAACAGCCCCTGGCACTATTGTTCGTCATAACCCCAGGATTTCGTGACCATCTCGGCGATTCCGATCAGGAAAATAACCACCCCGATCGTCCATAAGATGATCCGGCCCTTCAGGGGGATAACCAGAGAGCCGAATATCAGCCAGCAGATAAGAACAAATGAACCGATGATATTGATGACGATCGCGCCCCCCAGACCCAGGCCGCGTATCCCTTTGGCGAAACCGGCCGCCTCCAGGAACAGGGCGACACCGATGCCGAACAGGACGGCCCCCAATATGCTCGGATAAAAATTGGTGTTTGTCGGAGGCAGGCCCAGAAGATCGATAATGCCAACCGGGAAGAGAAGCAACAATACCCCGAGGACTGCGTTTACAATGCCATCGATAATGAGGAGTGCTTTGTACTTTACCTTCATCTAACATTCCTTAACGGATAAAATAGATTAGACTGGAAGACAGCCGCTGTCACGATCTCATTTCACTCTTACCGGCTTTCGTAGCTTGATCCTGAATATCCACCCTGGAAAAAGTGACCTTAGAGACAAGGGGATGATTGTTTTCGCAGTACATGAAAATTTCAAAATCAACTGGTTCGATTCGAGCAAGTTCTCGATCTGTTATTGGAAGCGAAAGTCGAAATGCCGGCAAAGCAGCCCCTGGATGGATCGGCAGGAAACAAGCCATTCCCGAACCTCTCTGATGATTCGGGTTTGGAACTCCCACAAATTCCCATCTTCGGGAGGGTTCGAGTGTCCAATTTGATTCGGCTTCGTAGCCAATAGAAAGGACCACATTCTTTGCTGTTGCTATTCCAGAATTATATAGATACCCATCAATGAAAACCGTGTCCTTGTTATGAAAGGCCCTTAACTCCGGCCAGAGATGCGAATGATATTCAGGGAAAAAGAGATTGCGGAGCAAAGATACACTGGGGACGTGAAAACTATCTCCTGCACGTATGTAGTAGTTCCTTCCCGCAGCTTCGGCACGATGGGGCTTAAAGTTGCTTTCTGGCACATAGGAAACTGCAAAGCCACAATCGTCTGCCCCATCGTCAATAGCAAACCAATAATCAACTCCTGGTATTGGTGGATCAGTTGACTGAGAATGAAGTTCTTTCAGGCGGGAAACAAAAGTGGCCGGCTTTTTCACCAAAGACAGTCCTGAAGCACAGTCAATTTTGGTATCAGGGTCTGGCCGCGCATCTATCCCCCAAACAAGAACACCACCCTCAGTGTTCGCAAAACCTGCGAGGGCCTCACTCCATATTCTCTTTACGTCTTTATCCTTAAGCTGTTCTGCTCCCTTAAAATCCAGCCAATCCGTCTCAAATGATGGTGGGTCAGAGTTAATGAGTCCTTTTAGAAACGTAATCCCGTCAGCATTGACTTTATTGAAAAAGTCCAAAGCATGTGATGGTTTTTCGTTCATTGTTCTTCCTAATTTTTAACGTCACGGCTAAAAAATTGTGCCAGCAACTATTTTCCCTGCCGAATCGTGCTGTTTGCTTTAGATCAGGAACTATTCCCCCCGGAATGTAATAAAAACCATACACCCTGAAAAAACTTTGTCAAGAGATTTTATATAGTTGAATGTTCGTGTCGGTGGCGGGTGATCTCTGCCGGGCCGGCGGGCCGGCGGGCCGCCTTTTTATGACTTGAAATAACAGCCGTACGGGCTATACTGATTTCCAGGTTTTTAATCTTCCCCCGCTCTATCGGCCGCTACCGGATCTTCAGCGCAGGGCACCTACTCTCTTCCTCCCGTGACAGTTATACGGCGGGGCCAACAGCGACGTACCGCAGACAGATGAATACGATCCGAAACATATCCATAGCGATCATGGCAGTCCTCCTCGCCGCCGTACCGGCGGCAAGCGCGTCCGCCGCGGAGCCGGACGAGGCGGCCTTCACGACCATGCGGGAACGGATGGTCACGTATCAGATCGCCCGGAGGGGGGTTAAGGACCGGGAGGTCCTGCGAGCGATGAACACCGTCCCCCGCCACCGGTTCGTCCCGAGGGGGCTGATGGGCGAGGCATACGACGACACGCCCCTCCCCATCGGCTACGGACAGACCATCTCCCAGCCCTACATCGTGGCGTACATGACACAGATCATCAAGGTGAACAGGGGAGATACGGTCCTCGAGATAGGGACGGGATCGGGGTACCAGGCGGCGGTCCTCTCGGCCGTCGCGGGGAAGGTTTACACGATCGAGATCATACCGCAGCTCGCGAAGTTGGCCGCGCGCAGGCTGGAGGAGCTGGGGTACGAAAATGTCTCGGCCAGGTGCGCCGACGGCTACTACGGCTGGCAAAGATACGCCCCCTTCGACGCGATCATCGTGACCGCCGCGGCCGGACACATCCCGCCGCCCCTCCTGAAACAGCTCAAGCCGGGGGGACGAATGATCATACCGGTCGGAGGCCCCTTCATGGTTCAGAGCCTGATCCTCGTGGAAAAGGATCGTGCCGGGAGGATAACCACCCGGAACCTGATGGCGGTCCGCTTCGTTCCCCTCACCGGGAGGCACGAATAGCCTATGGATTCCCACCTGTCGATCAGAAGGGTCCAGGTCGTGGTCTTCCTCGTATCGGCCGCCCTGATCGCCTACGAGATCCTTCTCTTCAAGCTCTTCGCCATCCGCTACTGGCACCACTTCGCCTACCTGATCGTCAGCATCGCCCTGCTCGGCTTCGGCGCGAGCGGCACCTTTATCTTTCTGTTCCGCCGGTGGTTGAAGCGGCACTTCCGCGCGGTCCTGTATCTCGCCCCCTTCCTGATGGTCATCTCCATCTGGGGCAACATCTTCCTGGGCCGCCTGATCGCCTTCAACCCGCTGATGTTCATTTGGCAGCCGCGCGAGGCGCTCGGCCTCCTCGCCCTCAGCCTCGCCATCCTGATCCCCTTTTTCATCGGCGCCGTGTGCGTGGGGCTGAGCCTTTCGGTCCACACCGGCGAGATCCACCGGATCTACTTCGCTAACCTGGCCGGCTCGGGCGTCGGGAGCCTCCCGGTCCTCCTGACCTTCTTCCACCTGGGCCCCCATGAGATCATACTGATCATCTCCCTGATTACCCTCTGCGCGACCTTCGCGGTTGGGGGGAGCCGCGGACGGACCATTATCTCGGCAATCGCACTGATCGCCACGGTCCCCCTCTACCTCATCCTCCTGCACGGCAGGCCCGTGGGGATGAGCGAATTCAAGGACCTGTCCATTGCCCGAACCCAGATGGGGGCCAGGATTGAGGCGGAGGTATTCGGCCCGCTCGGCCTCGTCACCGTCCTGGACAGCCCCGCCTACCACTACCTCCCCGACCTGAGCCTGAACTGTCCCTTCGACCTGCCGGGGCAGAAGGGCCTCTTCCTGAACGGGGATGCGGCGGGGGCGATCAACGTGGCCAGTGGCGATATGCGCTTCATGGAGTGGCGCACCACCTCTCTTCCCTACCGCCTCCTGGACAGGCCGTCGGTCCTCATCATCGGCGGGGGCGGGGGAACGGAGATCCTGAACGCGCGCCACCACGGGGCGAAGGAGATATCCGTCGTGGAGATGAACCGTGAGGTCATCCACCTCATGCAGGGCCGCTACCGCGCCTTCAGCGGGGATATCTACGGCCCGGAACGCTCCCGGATTTTCACCGAGGACGGGAGGGGTTACCTGGAAAGGACGCAGCAGCGCTTCGACCTGATCCAGATGAGCCTCCTTGAATCGATGGAGTCCTCCTCCGCTGGTGTCTTCTCGCTGAACGAAAATTACCTCTTTACGACCGAGGCCCTCAGGACCGCCCTGGGCCGCCTCACCCCCGGGGGGATCCTCAGCATATCGCGATGGATCAAGAACCCGCCCCGCGATTCGATCAAGATCCTGGCAACGGCGATCTCCGCCCTCGGGCCCCGCGACGCGGCCGGATCGATCGTCATGATACGGAGCTGGCAGACCGCGACGCTCCTGGTCAAGAGGGGTCCCTTCACCCCGGGTGAGATAGAGACCGTCAAAGAGTTCTGCAGGGGCCGCCTTTTCGACTTGTGCTACTACCCCGGGATCAGGGAGGGGGAGACGAACATCGTCAACAGGCTGGACGAGAGCTACTTCTTTACCGCCGCGACACGGCTGCTGGCGGGTGAGGGGGAACACTTCTACGAGGAGTATCCCTTCTACGTCCGGCCCGCCACCGACGACCGCCCCTTCTTCGCCCACACCTTCAAGACGGCGGTCCTGAAGAAATATCTCATCCCGTACGGGCGGGTCTCGATTCCCCTTATCGACTGGGGGTACATCCTCGTCTGGACGGCTCTCGGCATCCTTGTCCTCCTCAGCCTGCTCCTGATACTCGTCCCCATCGGGATAGCCGGGGGGGCGGCGCGCGGGAGATTCCCCGTCTTCATCTACTTCGGCTCCCTCGGCCTGGCCTATATGTTCCTGGAGATGTCGTTCCTCCAGCAGTTTATCCGCTACCTGTACGACCCCGTCTTCTCCGCGGCCGTCGTCATCGGCTCCTTCCTCATCTATTCGGGGATCGGGAGCCTGATCGCGGGGAGAATCGGCATGGATGCGCGCAGACAGGTCCCGGTCGCTGTTCTCTGGATCGCGGCAGTTGCGATCGTCTACCTGCTCGCCGATCCACTGCTCCAGGGAATTCTCTTCTCCCTCCCCCTGGGGGCACGGATGGTGATCTGCAGCCTGCTGATAGCGCCCCTCGCCCTCCCGATGGGGGCCCCCTTCCCCGCCGGCCTGAGCCGTCTCACGGGAGAAGACGAGCCCCTGATCCCGTGGGCATGGGGGATCAACGGCTTCCTCTCCGTCATCGGGGCGTCGGTGGCCGTCCTGGTCGCGATCGGGTGGGGGTTCAGATCGGTGGTGCTAGCCGCCCTGGCGCTCTATATCCTGGCGGCGGGGGTGTATTGGGGATGGTTCAGGCGGGGGTTCGCTCCCACGCGTCGATAGCCTCTCCGGCGAGAGCGCGACCCTGTTCGTACCCCTCGAAGAGAATACGGGGATCGCGGCTGAGGCGCGACGAGCGGAAGGTGTCCGGCGGACAGATCTCGGTGATGGATATCCCCGGCGGGGGCTGGCGAATGAGTTTGACCGTCTCGTTGTAGCGCCGGACGCGCCGTGTCATTGCTCCCCTCAGGAGGGGGAAGCGGCGCAACCTCCAGTTCAGGATGTGCTGGAGGAGGTTCTCACGCTTCTCGTAGTTCCGGGGACGCGAGCGGATCACCATGATGCGGCGGGCTCCCCTGCGGATTGCCTCCCCGACGGGGATTCCGTCCACGAGTCCCCCGTCGGCCATCGGGCGGCCGTCGATCAGGGGGAAGTCGCGGTAGAGGATCGGCATGGCGCTGGAGGCCTTCAGGACCGGTTCGAGATCGTCCGCCCTAGTCTCGTGGTAGACCGCCTTACCCGTCCGGACATCGGTGAGACAGACGATAAGGGGCCTGTCCTGATTTGCATAGATGGTCTTCAGGTCGAGGCGGATCTCGGCGATGGTGGTGCGCC
>JAUSPK010000196.1 GCA_030655735.1 Syntrophales bacterium
GTTCCTTGCCCGCCGCCCCTATCGTGTCGATATTCTTCGCCCGTGCCTCTTCAGACATCTTGACCGGTATGATCATGAAGAGCGTCCGGGCCATGATCTCTTCGGCGTGGGGGATGTCCTCCACACGGTACTCGACCTTTCCCTTATACATCGGGTTGGTGAAGGGGAACTTTTTTGAATTGGCGGTTGCCCGCGCGATCAGGTGTTCCCACCTCGGGGCGTAGTGCCACGTGTTGTCGCGATAGTATACCGTGCCCACACCCTTTGCGGCGAGGAGCTTCTGGAAGCGTTTCGCGGCCTTCTCATCCGGAAGATTGAAACCCAGGAACGTCGCGGTATCACCGTCGGGATCGAACAGTTTTCTGAAGCCGATTCCGCTCACCGCGCTCAGGGCATCCTTCAGGGCGGCCTTGTTCTTGCGCTGCTCGGCGACGATGTAGTCCAGTTTTCTGAGCTGGGCCAGGCCGACCGCGCCCTGGAATTCATTCATGCGGAAGTTGAAGCCGAGGAAGGATCGCCCTTCGTCGCCTCTCCCCACGTTGGGGTTGTGGTCGTGACCGTGATCATGGTACCAGTCGGACCGGTCGTAGAGGGCCTTGCTGTTTGTCAGGACCATACCCCCCTCGCCGGTGGTCATGGTCTTGTAGTAGTCGAAGCTCAGGATTCCCATGTCGCCCAGTGTCCCCAGCATCTTCCCCTGGTAACTGCCGCCGCAGGCCTGCGCGTTGTCCTCGAGGACGAGGAGGTTGTGTTTTTTAGCGACCTCGATGATTTTGTCAATTCGCGCCGCCGCCCCGCACATGTGGACGGGGATCACGCATTTTGTGGAGGGGGTTATCTTTGCCTCCATATCGTCGGGATCGAGGTTCAGCGAATCATCGATGTCCGTCATGATCGGGATGGCACCTACCTCCAACACCGCCTCATAGGTGGCGATAAAGTCGAACGCGGGGACAAGGACCTCGTCCCCCGGTCCCACATCCAGGGCAGTCAGGGCAACCTTAAGGGCCGCGGATCCTGATGTCACGCCTAGTGTATAGCCGACGCCCAGATACTCGGCGAACGCCTCTTCAAACTGTCTGACCTTGAAGACCCCCTTGCGTTCTTCATCAAAGCCGTATCGCATGAAGACACCCGTCTCCAGGATGTCCATTACTTCCTTTTTCTCTTCTTTCCCTATCAGTTCATTGCCTGCCATGGTGTGCTGTTCCCTTCGGTTGTGTATTTTAGGTTCCTTGTGGGTTTTTAGCCTTTCACTCGGCCCCTATGACTCCTCGACTCCTTGAACCCATCTTTATGGTCTTTCTTCTTTATTACTCGACCCCTTGAACCCTTGGTCCCTCGAACCCTTTTTCAGTACGCGTCGTTGTATATATCGATGGCGTCTTTTTCGGTGACCTTTCGAGGATTGTTCGCCAGCGGCCTGGCCACTGTCATGGCGGCCTTTGCCAATTTCGGGAAGTCTTCCTCCGCTATGCCCAGCGTCTCCAGTGTATCGTAGATCCCGCAGTCATCGATCAGGTCTTCTACCGCGCCGACGGCCATTCCCGCGGCCTCGTTCAGGGAGAGGTCATCGGTGGGAACGCCCATTACCTCGGCGATTACGGCAAACTTTTCCAGCGCCCCCGGAAGGTTGAAGTTCATGACCGCCGGAAGGAGGATCGTGTTCGCCAGACCGTGGGGAATTCCATACATGCCCCCCAGCGGGTAGGAGAGGGAGTGCACGGCGGTGACCCCGGCGTTGGCCAGTCCCAGACCGGCGTACAGGCTTCCGAGGAGCATCTGCCCCCGCGCCTCCAGATCTGCACCGTTGTGGACGCAGGCCCGCAGGTTCGAGGAGATAAGGTCGATCGCCTCCAGCGAAACCATCTCGCTCATGGGGCTTGCCGTGATCGATGTATATGATTCGATGGCGTGACACAGGGCGTCAACCCCGGTGGTCGCCGTTACGTGTGACGGGATGCTTAAGGTAAGTTCCGGATCGAGCAGGGCAATGTCAGGATAGAGATACGGGCTGTTCATCCCCTCCTTCTTGTTCAGGTCCTTGCGTATGAAGACGGAGGTGAAGGTGACTTCGCTCCCCGTTCCGGCGGTTGTCGGTACCATGATGGTAGGGAATCCCGGCCCGGGGACATTGCCCAGGCCCAGGTAGTCTTTGGCCTTTCCCTTGTTAGCGGCGATAACCGCCACGGCCTTTGCCACGTCCATGGTGCTCCCGCCGCCGATTCCCACGACGATATCGCACTTTCCGGTGGTGGCCGCCTTCGCGCCTTCATCGGCCAGTTCCAGGGGGGGTTCCCCTTCCACCTTATCAAAGATGACGATGTCCATTCCGGCCTTTTTGAAATAGTCGGTCACCCTCTTCTTCAGCCCCGCGGCCGAGAGGTTTTTGTCGAGGACGATCAGCGGCTTGCTGCCGCCCAGTGTTCCTATCTGCTCGGCCAGCTGTTCGAATGCCCCGTTGCCAAACACTATCTTGCCCGCACCGGTAAAAGAAAATATCGTATTCATGTCGAATCCTTCCATGGTATTTATTAAAAATTTGTAATCTCATCATTTCGAGAGGAGCGTTAGTAAAGAGCTATAGCCCCCGTCAGTGGAAACCCTTAGCGATATAAACCTGTTAAGATTTCTCTCTTCGGTCGAAATGACAAACAGTGATAATTATTCAAAACTATCTTGTTGTACGCAGAAGCTCGCCTGACCGGCCGATAATGCCGGCCGATC
Source organism: Syntrophales bacterium (assembly GCA_030655735.1). Taxonomy (GTDB): domain Bacteria; phylum Desulfobacterota; class Syntrophia; order Syntrophales; family UBA2210; genus UBA6078. Next base: position 2,728 of record JAUSPK010000196.1, read on the forward strand.
AGACGTCCCCTTATACCATGCTCTTTTTCTGTTTCCTATTACAATTTGATAACCCCGTAAAAAGTCCAAAATCTCCTCCCCCTTGATGGGGGAGGGTGAGGGTGGGGGTGAAAAGTAGCTGTATTTCGGAGAGTATTTGCCCCCTCCCCTTGCCCCCTCCTGCCTCCCCCAGCAAGGGGGGGAGGGTAATAGGAGGAAAGTTATTATAGCCCTCCCACCAGGGGAGGGGAAATCTGACTTTTTACGAATGCATCAATTTATGATTGGGAAAAGCAGATTACGCGTTGCGATATGATGTCCGCCACCAGCTGCATCTCATCTTCCCCGAAGTCGCAGACCGTGACGATATCCTGATAGGCGCCGGAATCAAGGACAAGCTCCGTGAGGATATTGGGAAGGGTGTCCAGAATCTCTTTATTGAAGGTGACTTCTTTCTCGTCCGGGAAGAGGGCGAGGTAGAAGATGCTCATTTCCACGAGGTCCAGGAAAAAATGGGAACCGAAGGAAAGCTCCGGCATGAGGTTGCCGTGAACGTACGCCACCTCTCCCAGTGCCGTGATGTTGTTTATCTCCGAGAAGTTAACCGGTACCCCCAGTGACGGAGTTGTTGATCCCCATCTCCCCGGGCCCAGCAGCATCACGGGGAAGTCTTTTTTGCTGGTGATCAGTCGGTTCAATCTCCCGACCAGGCGTGCTATTTCGTACTTCTCCTGGAGGGGAAGATCACTGTATCCCGGAGGATCGATGTAGATAATGCGCTTGATATTCTGGGAGATACTGCCGCCGATAAAGTTCCCCGCTGATCTGAAGAAGGTCTGCTTCGGCTTGATATTACGGGGGAATTCAACGATCTTTTCTTCTCCGATGGTCTGAAGGGGCCGGCACTGCAGCAGGTTGATCTCGAACGTGTCATCCTTCGTGAAATTGACGGTAAACTCTATGTCCACCGGATAATTGTACACGATCTCCAGCTTTTTGAGCATCGCATGCATCACCCCGGCAAAGGGGGTTTTGGAGAGCAGGTCATCGAAGGTGATGATCCACGCCTCCTGCTCCGTGAGGCCCAGATCTTTCATCTCCCGGGCCATCTCATGGTCCCTGACGGCTATACGATCCATCCGCAGGTCCAGCTTCTCGCCCATCAGCTTGCGCAGTTCGACGGTTTCGATGGAGTTTGACCCTATGTCGAGCAGGTCGACATCCCTCTGGGAAAATTTTCTGGAATCATCCATCCCCGCGTACGGTTTCAGAAGGGGTAGATCCAGGGCCGCGATCCTCGGATAATCTCCCTCCACGCGATTGACCGCCCGCGTCCCGAGTCCGAAGACCAGACGGAGCAGACCGGCCTGCGGGTCCATCTCCTTTTTCCAGACGAAGGTGTTGTAGGAGAGGCCGACCCCGGCTATATCCGGGAAGAAGTAGTCCCCGTGACGATTTCCGGAGACCCGCTGGACCAGGAGCGCCATCTGCTCATCCGCGTGTTGCAGGCCTTTCTGAAGGCGGTAGCTGAGCGCGTTTTCGTTCAGCGTGCTGGCATACACCCTCCTGACGGCCTCTGCGAACTGGGCAAGGCGTTCTTCGGGAGTGCCCTGGTTTACACAAAAGCAACTCTCGTACTTGCCGGCGAAGGCGTTCCCGAATGCGTCCTCGAGAAGGCTGCTGGAGCGGACGATGAAGGATGATTGCCCGAAATATTCTATGATCTCGAGGAACTGTTCCCGTATCTCTTCCGGGAGGGTTCCTGTCCGTATCTTTTCTCCCAGGGCCTTGGCCGCCTCAAAATATTTTTCTCCCGCCTTCTGCTGTTCCATGAGCGGCTTCCACCAGCCGTTCTGAACCAGATAGGTGTAAAAGACGTCCGAGCCGATGTAGAAGGAATCGTGGGGTTCCAGTTGCGCCTTCCAGTCGAAAGACTTGTCATTGAGGAGGATCTTTCGGGCAAGGAGCATTCCTGTGGTCTTTCCACCGACAAAGCCCGTCCCGATAAGCCTGTTCTTGATGCTCAGCATGTCCTCAAGAGAAAAATGGTCCTTCACGAGGATCGACATCCGCGGGTCCCGGGTGATCATGATGCTGCACAGTTTGTCCACCATCTCCTGCCGCGCCTCCGACTCCCAGGGTTTCTCCAGGAGTTCTTCTGCCTGCAGAAACAGGAGATCCCAGTAATCGAGATTTCTCTTGGCCCGGTCCTTCGCGCTCCGGGACATGATGTGGGAGATCTCGGCGGCATCTGTGCTGTCGGTGAGGGGGACAAAGCGTTTCCCCTCGCGGATGTGCGTCATAAACATGGTGGTGGAATAGCGTTTCCATACCTTCAGGGGATGGACATACAGGGTTCCACCGTCGGTATAGAGATCCAGAAAGAGCTGCGTCGTTTCGCGGATTCGGGCATTTGTCTGGAAGGAATGGCTGTCTCTGAGAATCGCGAAGTATGCCACGGTGTTCAGCTCGAACAGATAGGGGCATGAACTCATGAAAAAGTTCGCTATCATAAGATCGCTGGCCCATACCGACAAAAGATCGGAGAGACAGTCGAAGACATAGAATGCCCCTTCCCCTTCCCGTGTAACGATGCTGTAAACCTCTGTGAAGAAGGATTCGAATCCGCTGCTGGTATCCAGTTTCCGGACCAGTATGTCGGGGTGTTGCTCAAGGATCGGCGGTCTGTCGGAAAAGCGCATATAGACGACCTTCCTCTTGTCCTGGAGTGCCTGCTGTACGAACAGTCGGGCACAGGTCTCATAATCCTTTATGTCGTTGACACGCCATACAACATTATCCCCGAGGCGCAGATAATCTATTATCTCGTCGAGGCCTTCAAACCCGGTACTGATCTTTTCCAATGACTCCATGGTAAAAACCCTTTCTTCAATATGATACAACACGTTCGCCCTTCGAAGGGAAGGCGTTACGTGGAATAGATTTCCTGGAGGGACCGTATGGCGAAGGAGCCCCTCCGCATTGCCTGTATCCCTCCGATCACGGCCACGGCTCCGGAGATCGTGGTCACGACGGGTATGCCGTGAGAGACCGCGGCGTTCCGGATCATCACCTCATCGCGCCTCGGTTTCGGCCCGCTCGGTGTATTGATCAGGAGCCCGATGTCCTTATTCTTGATGTAATCCAAGAGGTTCGGCCTTCCCTCGTCTATCCGTGTAAGCCTTGTCACGGGGATGTTATGTTCCATCAGAGCCTGCGCCGTGCCGGGTGTTGACAGGATCTCAAACCCCATATCAGAAAACTGCTTTCCGATATTAATGATGTCCCCTTTGTCGTAATCCTTGACGCTTATAAATACCTTCCCCGAGAGGGGGAGTGTCTGTTTGGCGGCTATCTGGCTTTTCGCGAAGGCCACCCCCAGGTCGGCGTCGATGCCCATGACCTCGCCGGTGGATTTCATCTCGGGGCCGAGGAGGATGTCCCCTCCCAGGAAGCGGTTGAAGGGGAGGACGGATTCCTTGACCGAGACATATCCCGGCTCCGGATCCGCGGTGATCCCCTGCTCTTTGAGCGTCTGGCCCGCCATGATCCGGGTTGCAACCTTTGCCAGGGGCACTCCGGTTGCCTTCGATATGAAGGGCACGGTTCGTGACGCCCGGGGGTTGACCTCCAGGATATAGATATCGGTACCTTTGACCGCGTACTGGATATTGAGAAGGCCCCGCACATTAAGTTCAAGTGCCATACGCCGGGTCTTGTCCTTGATTTCGGAGATGATCGCCGGGTCCAGGGAATAGGTGGGGAGTACCATGGCGCTGTCTCCCGAATGAATACCCGCGTGTTCTATGTGTTCCATGACGCCGCCGATCACGACATCAACGCCGTCGGAGACGGCATCGACATCCACCTCGATCGCGTCCTCGAGAAATTTGTCGATCAGTATGGGATGGCCGGGGGATGCCAGGAAGGCCTCTCTGGCAAAGCCTTCCAGGTCTGCATGGCTCCACACGACCACCATGGCCCTGCCTCCCAGGACGTAGGACGGCCGTATGAGGACGGGATACCCTATCCTCTCCACGATCCGCTCCACCTCTTCGAATGAGACGGCCGTGTCGCTCTCCGGCTGTCTGATATCCAGTTTGTCCGCCATCTCCTTGAAGAGCTTGCGGTCCTCCGCGCGGTCTATGGCCTCCGGGGATGTACCCAGTATCTTCACCCCGTGGTGCGCGAGGGGAATGGCAAGATTGAGGGGGGTCTGCCCCCCCAGCTGGACGATTACCCCATCCGGCTTCTCCGTCTCCACGATGTTCAGGACGTCTTCCAGTGTCAGGGGTTCGAAGTAGAGCCGGTCCGATATGTCGTAATCGGTGGATACGGTTTCCGGGTTGGAATTGACCATGATCGTCTCATACCCCATCTCCCTGAGTGCCATCGACGCGTGGACGCAGCAGTAGTCAAACTCAATCCCCTGGCCGATGCGGTTGGGGCCTCCCCCGATGATCATGACCTTTTTGGTGTCTCCGCCCCGCCCCTCGTCTTCCTCTTCGTATGTCGAGTAGTAGTAGGGGGTGGATGCCTCGAATTCCGCGGCGCACGTGTCAACCAGTTTGTAGACCGGCCTGATCCCCTTGCTCTCACGCAGGGTTCGCGCCTTCGATTCATCGATTCCGATGATATCCCCTATCTGTCGGTCGGAAAATCCCATCTCCTTCGCCGCCCGCAGAGCGGGGGCGGGGATGTCACCCTTCCCGGCGTATGCCTCGAGGGAGCGTTCCATTTCGACTATTTCCCTGATGTTGTTCAGAAACCAGGGGTCGATGAAGGTGACCTCGGCGATGCGTTCGACGGACATCCCTTCTTTCAGGGCGACCTTGATATAAAACAGCCTCTCCGGGGTCGGGCGCGCGAGACGCGCCTCCATCTGCTGCATGTCAACCTTCTGCTCGCAGGCATAGTCAAGGCCGGACAGACCGATTTCCAGACCGCGGAGCCCCTTCTGGAGGGCCTCCTTGAAGGTGCGGCCGATCGCCATCGTTTCCCCCACCGATTTCATCGATATCGTCAGGGTGTCTTCCACTCCTGGAAATTTTTCAAAGGCAAACCGCGGAATCTTTACGACGCAGTAGTCGATAGTGGGTTCGAAGGATGCCGGTGTCTTTTGTGTTATATCGTTCGGGATCTCGTCGAGGCTGTAGCCGACTGCAAGCTTGGCCGCGATCTTGGCTATGGGGAAGCCGGTTGCCTTTGAGGCGAGGGCCGAAGAGCGGGAGACGCGGGGGTTCATCTCTATGACCACGATGCGGCCGGTCCGGGGATGAACCGCGAACTGGATGTTGGACCCCCCGGTGGCGACCCCTATCTTTCGTATGACCGCGATGGATGCGTTACGCAGATCCTGGTATTCCCTGTCGGTCAGGGTCTGGGCGGGGGCAACCGTGATGGAATCTCCCGTATGCACCCCCATGGGGTCGAAGTTCTCTATCGAGCAGATGATAACGACGTTATCCTCCTGGTCGCGCATGACCTCAAGCTCGAACTCCTTCCAGCCCAGGACGGATTCTTCTATGAGGATCTGGCCGATCCTGCTCTGTTCCATGCCGATCGAGGCGAAGTTTTCGAACTCCTCCGCGTTATAGGCAACCGCGCCGCCGGTCCCGCCAAGGGTAAAGCTCGGACGTATAACAAGGGGGAATCCGATCTCGCGGGCTATCTTCCATGCCTCCTCCATCGTGGTCGACACGGCGCTACGAGGGGTATCCAGCCCGATCTGCGTCATTGCCTCCTTGAATGCGTCTCTATCCTCCGCCCTGTTGATCGCTGCCAGGTCCGCGCCGATCATCTCCACCTGATACTTGTCGAAAATCCCCCTCTCGGCTGCCTCCACAGCGGTATTCAGGGCGGTCTGTCCGCCTATGGTGGCGAGGACGGCCTGGGGCCGGTGTTTTTTGACAATCTGCTCGATGACATCGGCGGTTATCGGTTCGATGTAGGTATGGTGTGCCATCTCGGGGTCGGTCATGATGGTTGCAGGGTTGGAGTTGAGGAGGATAATCTCGTACCCCTCCTCGACCAGGGCCTTGCACGCCTGGGTCCCGGAATAGTCGAATTCACAGGCCTGCCCTATGACGATAGGGCCGGACCCGATGATGAGTATCTTTATTAAATCCGTGCGTTTGGGCATGCTGTCTCAGATCACTCCCATTCGATGGTGCTGGGCGGCTTTGAACTGATGTCGTACACGACGCGGTTCACGCCCGCCACTTCGTTTATTATCCGGGATGATATAAGCCCCAGGACATCGTAGGGGATACGGGCCCAGTCTGCCGTCATGGCGTCCAGACTTGTGACGGCCCTGATCGCCACCACATTGGCGTAGGTTCGCTCATCCCCCATTACACCGACGCTCTTGACCGGCAGCAGGACGGCGAAAAACTGCCATATCTCCTGTTTTTTGTCATAGCGCTCTATCTCTTCCCGGGCGATCAGGTCCGCGTTCCTCAGTATGGCCAGATCTTCTTCGGTAACCTCGCCTATGAGACGAACCCCCAGTCCCGGCCCGGGGAAGGGCTGGCGGTTGAGGAGCTTTTTCGGCAGTCCCAGCTCTTTGCCGAGGATGCGTACCTCGTCCTTGAACAGTTCCTTCAACGGCTCGATCAGCTCGAATTGCAAGTCTTCCGGCAGTCCCCCGACGTTGTGGTGACTCTTGATTGTCGAGGAAGGCCCCCCTGATGGCGACCTGCTTTCGATGATATCCGGGTAGAGCGTGCCCTGCGCGAGAAATTTCGCCCCATGCACATCATCCGCCGCGTCGGAGAAGACGTCGATGAAGGTCTTTCCGATGATCTTTCGTTTGGTCTCGGGATCGGTGACCCCCTTCAGCGCGGTGATGAACCGCTCGCCGGCGTCCACGATCCGGAAATTGAGGGGATATTCCTTGGTGAACAGGGTATGGACCTCCTCCACCTCCCCCGCCCTCAGGAGGCCGTTGTCGACAAAGATGGCCTTCATCTGGTCTCCGATGGCGCGGTGTATCAGCGCCGCCGCGACCGAGGAATCCACGCCGCCGGAAAGGCCGCAGATCACCGTATCGTCTCCGACGAGATCCCGTATCCTCGTGACCGATTCATCGATGAACTTTCCCATCGTCCATCCGCCCTTGCAGGAGGCGACGTTGAAGAGAAAGTTTCTGATGATGTCGAGCCCCTTCGGGGTATGCACGACCTCCGGGTGAAACTGTATACCGTATATCTTTTTGTCGCTGTTGGCCATCGCGGCTATGGGACACGCCGAGGTTCCTGCCAGGACACTGAATCCTTCGGGGGCCTGAGTCACGTGATCCCCATGGCTCATCCAGACAGCGAGGCGTGAGGGAAGATCGGCGAATATCCCGATCGGGGACTTCACCGTTATGCGGGCGGGGCCGTACTCTCCTCCCCCCTTCCCCTTTTCCACGGTGCCCTCCATGATCCGGGCCAGGATCTGCATCCCGTAGCATATGCCCAGGACGGGGATTCCCATATCCAGTACACGCCGGTCCATCCGGGGGTGCCCGGATTCAAAGACGGACGAGGGGCCTCCGGAGAGGATGATCGCCGCGGGGTTTAACCTTCCCAGTTCATCCTGCGTGATGTCGTGCCGTACTATCTCGCAGTACACCCCCAACTCACGTATCCGTCTCGCGATGAGCTGCGCGTACTGTGAGCCGAAATCAAAAACCGCAACCATTTCTATTTCTTTCATAGGATATCCTCTGATCAGTTATGCATTGCTTTTAGAAACCGTCCGAACAGGTGCCGGGCATCATGCGGCCCCGGCCCCGCCTCCGGGTGAAACTGTACCGAGAAGACGGGCAGGCTTTTGTGCCGTATCCCCTCCAGGGAGTGATCGTTCAGGTTGATATGCGTGATCTCCACGTCTGTGCCAAGCGAATCGGGATCAATACAGAATCCGTGGTTCTGAACGGTGATGTCGATCCTTCCCGTGAACAGGTCCTTGACCGGATGATTCGACCCGTGGTGACCGAACTTCATCTTGAATGTCTTTCCTCCGAGGGCCAGGCCGAGGATCTGCTGTCCCAGGCATATGCCGAAGAGGGGTGTCGTCCCGATCTTCAGGAGTTCACGAACGGTATCAATCGCGTATGTCACCGCCGCGGGATCGCCGGGGCCGTTTGAGAGCAAAACGCCGGCTGGCTTGTATGCCAGGATCTCATCGACAGTGGTATGGGCTGGGACCACTATAACGGTGCACCCCTCCTCGCGAAGCTGCCTCAATGTGCTGTACTTGATGCCGCAGTCCAGGACCACGACGGCCGGTCCGTCCTGATCCGCAAAGGTGAAGGGCTCCTCATAGGTCACGCTCTGTACCAGATCTATCCCCGAGAGCCCCGGAGATTTTTGCGCCTTCGCGACGAGCGAGGCCGGATCAAGATCCGTGGTTGAGATGACCGACTTCATCGCGCCGGCCTCCCGTATATGTCTTGTCAGGGCGCGCGTGTCGACCCCTTGAATCCCTATAACACCGTTTTCGCGCAGGTAGGTGTCCAGATCTTTCTCTGATCGCCAGTTGCTGGGGGTTTCGCAGAGCTCCTTGACGACAAAGCCCTCAAGCCACAGCCCCCGGGACTCCGCGTCCGCGTCGTTGACGCCGGAGTTGCCGATCAGGGGATAGGTCATCGCGACGATCTGGCCCTTGTAGGAGGGGTCGGTCAGTACCTCCTGATAGCCCGTCATGCCGGTGTTGAATACCACCTCGCCGGCGCACTCCCCCGCGGCTCCGAAGGATACCCCCTCAAAGATACGGCCGTCTTCCAATGCAAGTAATGCCTTCATTCCTGTCTACAAAACCTCAAAGCTAACAAACCCGTAAAAAGTCAAGAATGCTCCCTCTCCCTTGATGGGAGAGGGTTGGGGTGAGGGTGAATGCTGATGCCAGCTTATTCACTTACGCCCCCTCCCCTTGCCCCCTACTGCCTCCCCCAACAAGTGGGGGAGGGTAATAGGAGGAAAATTATTATAGCCCTCCCGCCAGGGGAGGGGAAGTCTGGCTTTGTACTCATGCCTCAAAGCCATCACAATCATGAGGTGAATTTTACCACCTTTTTGCCATCCACCCACCCGACCCCGACCGCTTCGAGCAGACCCGCCTCCGCCAGTTGTTTGTCCGATACCGGAGAGGGTGCCTCCGTCAGGGGGCAGGAGGCGCTTCTGTTCTTCGGAAAGGCGATCACGTCGCGGATCGATGGCGTTCCCAGTATCATGGAGATAACCCGGTCCATGCCGATGGCGAGACCGCCGTGGGGGGGTGCCCCGTACCGGAGAGCCCGCAGGAAGAATCCGAATTTGTCCTTTATCTCCTCTTCGCCAAGGCCCAGCGCCTGAAAAATTTTGTGCTGCACATCGATGTTGTCGATTCGAATAGACCCCCCGCCGAGCTCCTCGCCGTTGATCACGATATCGTAGGCGCGGGACTTGAGTTCGGCAAGCGCTTTTCGGTCGGAGGGATCGAAATCCGTCCTGTCCGGCGCCGTGAAGGGGTGATGTGTGGAGGTGACGGTCTTCCCGTGTACCTCGAAGAGGGGAAAATCGGTGATCCACACCGGGGAGTAGACATCGTGGGGGATAAGGTCGAGCCGCTCGGCCATGTGAAGGCGGAGCATCCCCAGTACCCTGTTGACCCGCGCATGCGAGGCATCGGCGATCATGACCAGTACGTCACCGTCCTCGGCCCCGAGGCGCTGTATGATCGCCTGCTGCTCTTCTTCACTGAAGAACTGCACGATATTCGACTCCAGCCTGCCGCTGGTCATTCTCATCCAGGTCATCCCCTTGGCGCCGAAGGAGGGGATGACCTTTTTGGCGTACTCGTTCTGGAGGACATTTTTGCTCAATTTATCCGATTGTCCCTTGATGTTGATCCCCTTGATGATACCGCCGCGCTTGATGACCTGCTGCAGTATCCCGTATGAGGTGCTGCGCAGGATATCGGTAACCTCGACGAGACGGAGGCCGAAACGTATGTCCGGGCTGTCCGATCCGGTGGTGTCGACCGCTTCCTGCCAGGTCATCCGGGGAAAGGGAGCGGACAGGGCGATCCCCCCCACGGCAAACATCCGGACAATCAGTTCTTCCGTAATACGATAGAGAAACTCCTCATCGATAAAGGAGGCCTCCAGGTCCAGCTGTGTGAATTCCGGCTGCCGGTTCGGCCGCAGATCCTCATCCCGGAAGCACCGGGCCAGCTGGTAGTACCGTTCAAGGCCGCTGACCATGAGGAGCTGTTTAAAGAGCTGAGGTGATTGAGGAAGCGCGTAGAATTTCTTTGAATGAACGCGGCTGGGGACCAGATAATCGCGAGCCCCTTCGGGGGTGCTCTTTGTCAGCATGGGGGTCTCCACCTCTATAAACTCCTGCTGGTCCAGGTAGTCGCGCACGCCTTTGTTGATCTTGTGCCTCTTGATGATGTTACCCTGCATGGAGGGACGGCGAAGATCGAGGTAGCGGTATTTCAGACGCAGGTCCTCTCCGACCGCCTCCGTGCCCCCGACCGCGGCTCCGGCGACCATGGCCTTCTCCGATATGGAAAAGGGGAGGGCCCTTGACTTATTCAAGATGGTAAGGGTGTCGGCGATGACCTCTATCGCGCCTGTCTCTATATTGGGGTTTTCCGTGTCCTTCTTTCGCTTGACAACGCGCCCGGTGACGCAGATGCAAAACTCAACTCTCAGCGTATCGGCTCGCCGGCGGTCCTCCGGCGGCATGAATTCCGGGCTGAACACGACCTGCATAATACCGCTTCGGTCACGCATATGGATGAAAACCACGTCTCCGTGGTCCCTCAGGGCGTCCACCCATCCCGCCAGTTGTACCGTACGGTCTGTATCGGACAGGGTAAGTGTGCCGCATCCTGATCGTTCTGTGTATGTCATTTCTTCTTATCCCTTTACGCTCTATAGGCTACTGTCATTTCGAAGGAATTTTCACGACGAGCTATAGTCCCCGGCAGGGATTCCCGGAGAATCTCCCGCTCCGCCCGCCAATAGCTGAAAGCCATGGCAGCGGCCATCCTACCCTTTGATGGAGAATTGCTCCTTGGTAAACCCTTCCGGGACTGCCGTTGGATAATCACCGGTGAAACATGCCGTGCATTGCCTCGTGCCGTCAGGAACAGATCCCAGCATCTCTTGTACCGAGAGGTACGCGAGCGAATCGGCCTCTATGTAGCTGCGGGTCTCTTCTATGGAGTGAGTGGATCCTATCAGCTCCTTGTTGCTCGGTATATCGATCCCGTAAAAACAGGGGCACTTGACCGGGGGTGACGCGACCCTGACATGCACCTCCGCCGCCCCTCCGGCCCGTATCAGGCGGACCAGTTGCTTCATCGTTGTTCCCCGTACTATGGAGTCATCCACAACCACGACGCGTTTGCCTTCCAGTACGCCGGTAACGGGATTGAATTTTATCCGTACGTCGCGGACCCTCTTGTCCTGATACGGATCGATAAAGGTCCTTCCGATATAGTGATTCCGTATTAACCCTATCTCAAACCGTATCCCCGATCTCTGAGCGTATCCCAGTGCCGCTGTGTTGGCGGAGTCGGGTACGCTCATAACAAGGTCGGCGTCGCAGGGTGATTCCTCTGCCAGCTTCTTCCCCAGCCGCCTCCTGAATTTGTCGACCTTGTTACCGAATATGATGCTGTCCGGCCGGGAAAAATAGATATACTCGAAGATGCACTCTGCCTTCCGGGGGGCCTCCGGGAGTCTGCTGGATGTCATTCCCTTTGCATCAATACTGATGACCTCTCCCGGTTCAACGCTCCGGACATACTTCGCGCCTATGATATCAAGGGCGCATGATTCGGAGGCGACGACGGTGACATCGCCCAGGGTGCCGATGCACAAAGGCCTGAAACCATAAGAGTCCCGCGCCGCGATCAGCTTTGAGGGTGTGAGAAAGAGGAAACAGTATGCCCCCTCAAGCTGCCCGAGGGCATCGACAACCATTTCCTCGATGGTGTTCTTCTCGGATCGCGCGATCAGGTGGAGGGCTACCTCGCTGTCCGATGTGGTCTGAAATATCGATCCCGCGCCCTCCATCCGTTCCCTGAGCTCCATGGCATTGATCATGTTGCCGTTATGGGCCGCGGCGATTTGACCTTTCTTGAATTGTATCAATATGGGCTGCGCGTTTATCAGACCGGATCCCCCGGTCGTGGAGTAGCGGTTGTGGCCGAGGGCGGATGCCCCCGGCAGGCCGGTCATGATGTCGGGGTGTGAAAAAACCGTTCGCACCAGGCCCATCCCCTTATGGAGGGAGATTTTCTTCCCATCGGATGCGGCGATCCCAGCGCTTTCCTGCCCCCGGTGCTGGAGCGCGTAAAGGCCCAGGTATGTCTTTTGAGCAGCCTCCGGGTCTCCAAAGATTCCAAAGACCCCGCATGCGTCCCTGAGGCGATCCGGATCGTATTCCGTTTGTGGCACGATACTGTCATTCTCTTTAAACAAGGTGACCTCTCTGTTGTTACAGGGGTATGTTTCCTTCATATGCAAACACGACCACTCCCTTGAGCCACACATCCTCAAAGGAATCGCCTCTCTTTTTGAAATCAACGGTAAGGGTCCCTCCGGGCATCTCGACCCGGATCGGGGGGGCTCCCGCCCCTTCAAACTCGCTGCTTATGATGGATGACGCCACCGCTCCCGTTCCGCACGCGAGGGTCTCTTCCTCAACGCCTCGCTCGTAGGTGCGAACGCGTATCCGGCCCGGTTCGAGGACCTCCACGAAATCGACATTGGTCCCCTCGGGGGCGAATGTCGGGTGAAACCGGACCGCGCTACCCAGCCGCGCCACCTCATCCGCCGGCATTTCGGCAACATTCTCTCTGAACAGGATGGTGTGCGGGACCCCTGAGTTTATGAAGTAAAAGGGGAGAATCTTGCCCTCTATGTCGAGGAACCCCTCATCTTTCACGCCGGAAGGGTTTGTCAGCTGAATAGCGACCACATCGTCTTGTACGAAGGCGCCGACCAGCCCTGCCATCGTTTCCATAACCATCCGGGACCCTGCGATTTCCCTCTGCTTGGCAAAGGCGGCGACGCACCTGGCGCCGTTTCCGCACATCTCCGCCTCGCTTCCATCGGCGTTGAATATCCGCAGCCTGAAATCGGCAACCGAGCTCGGCTCGATTATCAGCAGGCCGTCGGCCCCGATGGAGGTTCGGCGCTTGCACCACACACGAGCCCGCTCACTCCAGTCTGCGTTGGTATGCTGGGTGCGGGCGTCTATGATGATAAAATCATTTCCATGCCCGGACATCTTTGAAAAGATGATTGACCTAGCCTCGTTTTCATTCACAGTAATAGGTGCCTCCTCTTCCCGCCTACATCGTGTCACAATTATCGGAGGGGGTCATATCACAACCACCCTTCCCAAGCAATATTGATACCAGGAACGCTGTTTCGCCGATTTTCGTTATTCTTTTGGTTTGTATGCCTATTTTAAGTTTTTCCAGCATGTCCTGCAATCAGAATGCTGCTGGAGGCTACATTATTGTAAGACTATTTGGAGCAATCTCACCATTATGTACGAGCGGGAGACCTCCCTTTTCTTCTCGGTAACGGCAAAGACCCGGGTGCGATCATGTCCCGGCACCACGCCGCTACGCGTCCTGTCCGAAGTAATGCGGGTCGTAGCCTGCGGCGCACCTTCCGGTGTCGCTGCCCGCTGCGGACGCGCCAGGACTGAGCACAATTTTAAAAAGCCTTTTTTATGAAATCGACGGCATTTCTGAAAAGCGAAAGGCCCGCTCCGTCTTCAGGCAGGTCCTCCCTCGTCCAGCGCGGATGATTGGTATAGTGGAGGTAGGCTTCCGGGTGAGGCATGAGTCCGAATATTCGACCCGTTTCGTCACATATTCCCGCAATGGCATCCACCGACCCGTTGGGATTGTCGGGGTAATCCATAACTGCTTTCTCATACATCTTATCGCTGTATTGCACGGCGATCTGATTGCTCGTGTGGAGCCTTTCCAGTATGGTGGGATCCCTCGTAACGATCTTCCCCTCGCCATGTCTGACGGGGAGGTATATCCCCTCCATACCCTTTGTAAAGACGCAGGGTGAATCCTCGTTGACCTTCAGATAGACCCATCGGTCTTCAAAGCGTCCCGAATCGTTGAATGTCAGCGTAACCGTCTGGGTGGCATAATCACCCCCGAACGCCGGGAGCAGCCCCAGCTTGATCATGAGCTGAAAGCCGTTGCACACACCAAGGATCAGTTTGCCGTCATGAATAAAGTCGATCAACTGTTTGTACAGTTTTTCACTTCCCCTTCTGATGCTTGCGTGGACGATCCTGTTAGCGCCCGCCTTTGCGGACCCCAGGTCATCGCCATCCAGAAATCCGCCGGGGAGGTTGAGAAAGTGGTAATCGTCCAGGCGCTTTTCGCCGCAGAGCAGTTCGCTGATGTGAACGATATCGACGACGGCGGATCCCGCGAGCCGGCAGGCATGGGCCATCTCCATCTCGCAGTTCGTGCCGTTTCCCGTGAGTACGATTGTCTTTACTTTTTTTGTCATGTGCCGCTCTTGGTTTTCTAAAAATCCAGGGGTTTTTGCCACGCCTCTTTCAGGGAGTCGATAGCCTCTTCCACGATGGTCTCTCCATGTATCCCGGCAATCCTGAAGGTTCCGCCCGATATGGTCTTGCCGATACACGCAAAGACACTGCCCGCCATGCTGCCTTCGAACTCTTCCTGCGAATCCGGGGAGACGGTTACCACAAACCTGCTCTGCGATTCTGAAAAGAGGAGATAATCATCCCTTCTGATCCCTTCCCGGGGAATAAGCGAAAGGGAAACGTCCATTCCGAGCCCCCCGGCAAACGCGGTTTCGGCCAGGGCAACCCCGAGGCCGCCGTCGGAACAATCGTGGCAGGATGCGACGAGGCGCCTGTCGATTGCCTTGCTGAGCGCCTGATAGAGTTTTTTTGCTTTCTGTGCATTCACCTTCGGGACGGTGTTGCCGATAAACCCGTGGAGGGCGAACCACTCGGAACCCCCCATCTCTTCGAGGGTCTCTCCCAGTATATATACCAGGTCTCCCGGCTTCTTGGCGTCCATCGTGACCGCCTTCCTGACATCCTCGATCTTTCCCATGGTGGAAAAGAGGAGCGTTGGGGGTATCGATATCTTCGTTTCCCCGATGATGTAGTCGTTCTTCATGCTGTCTTTTCCGGAGATACAGGGGACCCCGTATGCCATCGTATAATCGTAGAGGGCCCGGTTCGCCCGAACGAGCTGTGCCAGTTTATACCTGCCGTCCGGGGTCTTCTCCGATTCCACCGGATCGCACCAGCAGAAATTGTCGATGCCGGCCATTCGGTCGAGAGAACCCCCCACGGCGATGGCGTTTCTCACCGCCTCGTCTATCGCGCAGGCGGCCATGTGATAGGTGTCGATATCGCTGTAGCGGGGGCAGATGCCGTTCGACACGACGACTCCCTCGAAGGAATCGAGTATCGGCCGTATGACCGCCGCATCACTGGGCCCGTCGTTTACGACTCCGACCATCGGTTTGACGACGCCTCCCCCCTGCACCTCGTGGTCGTACTGCCTGACGATCGATTCTTTGCTGCAGATATTGAGGCGCGAGAGCATCTCTTTGAGGGCACTCCCCATCTCGTCCGGTTCGGGGAAGGCCGGCTCTTCATGCCGGGGGGGTGTCCAGCGCGCGTTCAGGCGCATCTTGGGGAGCCCTTCGTGGAGGAATTCCATGTCGAGATAGGCCACGGTCTTCTCCCCGTAACGGACATGAAATATCCCGGAGTCGGTGAAGGTGCCGAGAATCGTGGCCTCGACGTTCATCTTTGCGGCGAGGGCGAGGAAGGCTTTGCACTTTTTAGGGGGCACGGCGAGGCTCATCCGCTCCTGCGCCTCCGATATCAGGATCTCCCACGGTTGGAGGCCGGCGTATTTCAGAGGGGCCTTTTTGAGGTCGATTTCACAGCCCCCGCAGAGGGTGGCCATCTCTCCGATCGACGATGAGAGCCCGCCGGCGCCGTTGTCCGTTATCGCCCGGTAGAGATTTTTGTCCCGCGCGATCAGGAGAAAATCGGTCATTTTTTTCTGGGTTATGGGGTCGCCGATCTGTACCGCGGTGACCGGTGAATCCTCATTGAGCTCCTCCGACGAGAATGTTGCCCCGTGGATTCCGTCCTTCCCGATCCGCCCCCCGGTCATGATGATGACATCTCCCGGGATGATCGTCTTGGAATGGGTTGCCTCGCCCTGAATGTGGGCGGGCATGATCCCCCCCGTTCCGCAGTAAACGAGCGGTTTGCCCAGGTATCGTTCGTCGAATACCAGACAGCCGTTGACTGTGGGGATGCCGCTCTTGTTCCCCCCGTGCTCAACGCCTTCCCTCACGCCGTCATAGATCCGTCTCGGGTGGAGGATCCTCGGGGGGAGGGGCTTGTTGTGAAAGGGGGAGGCGAAGCAGAAGACATCGGTATTGAAGATGAGCTTCGACCCCTTCCCCGTTCCGAACGGGTCGCGGTTGACCCCCACGATGCCGGTCAGGGCACCGCCGTACGGATCGAGGGCGGAGGGGGAGTTGTGCGTTTCCACCTTGAAGACAAGGTTGTAGTCGTCATTGAACCGGATGATTCCGGCATTGTCCACAAAGACCGACAGGCACCAGTCATCTTTTCCAAGGGCCTCCCTGATTTCCTTCGTTGCCTTTTTTATACAGCTTGAAAAGAGGGAATCGATGGTCGTCCGGTCGCCGTTTTGATCCTCGTAGGTAATCAGGCTGTTGAATATCTTGTGCTTGCAGTGTTCGGACCAGGTCTGCGCGAGACATTCCATCTCGACATCGGTGATCTTTTCACCGAGACCGGCCTTCTGTCGTCCGTGCAAGACGGACTCTTCGCGCAGGTGATCGCGGATTATCTTCATCTCATCGACGGTAAGGGCGAGCACACGGACAGAGCTGATCTTCTGAAGCTCCTCGTCGCTTACATCGAGGTCGATCTCTTCGGTTGTCGGATCATCGTTGATAATGACACGGGGGATGAATGGGGCGACTCCCTGAGCGGGGTTCCACTCCTCACTGCCGATGATCTCGTAGCGCTGAATGAGCTCGTTGGCCAGGAGCCCCGATGCGATCAGCTCGGCGTCACTCCTGCCAAGATCCCCCTTCAGGGCATACTGCCGCGAGGTATACACGTCCACGGCCCCTGGTTTGCCGAGGAGCAGTTCGATCGCCTCCCGCGCCGTCTTCCCCACATTGTCCGTGACGCCGGGGCGGAACCCCACCTCGATCAGCCAGTCGAAACCGTCCGCGAGCCCTCTATCTGTGACATATTTCTGAATGATGGGATCGGAGAGGGGACCGCTGGCTGCTGCTGCCAGTTCGTTCCCGGCAATGTCCCCCTCTATGGTATACACATCAATGGTCTTGACCTCGGTCACATCGATCCCGAGATGCTCGGTTATCTTTCTCCCGGTCTTTTCTCCCAGGACATCCCTGATGCCCTCCCTGAATCCGACTTCTATCCTGTGAACCATAGTTGTTTCTCTTGTGCTCCGTTCGATGGACCCACGAACCCGGCTTTCCTACACCAGCTTTTTCTTTACCACGTCGACAATCTGGTTGCAGTACCTCTCGGTTTCCTCGTCTGTCGGTCCTTCAACCATAACGCGGCACATATTCTGTGTGCCGGAGTAACGGACAAGGACCCTCCCTTTGTCGCCCAGTTTTTTCTCCACCTCTTCAATCACGTCCACCAGTTCGGGAATCTGCGATAGTTCGGGTTTCGAGGGCACATCCACATTGATAAGCCTCTGTGGAAACACCGTCATTATCTTTCCAAGTTCGGAAAGGGGTTTTTTTGCTCTTTTCATTGCCGCCAGGATCTGCAGGGCGGAAAGCATGCCGTCGCCGGTTGTATGGTGGTTGAGAAAGATGACATGCCCTGAATCCTCACCACCGATCGAGGCCCCCTTCTCCTTCATCATCTCAAGGACGTACCGGTCTCCGACCGGGGCCGTTGCCTTTTCTATGCCGAGCTTTTTGAGCGCGAGACCGAACCCGATATTGCTCATCACCGTATCAATCACCAGATTGTTGGTAAGGGTTCCCTCTTTTTTCATCATCTCGGCGCATATCGCGATGATCCGATCTCCCGTAAGGATGCCCCCCTTTTCATCAACCGCAATGACCCGGTCTCCGTCCCCGTCGAAGGCAAATCCGACATCCGCCCCCCGGGTGACGACCTCCTCGGCCAGTATCTCCGGATGCTGGGAGCCGCACCCTTCGTTGATGTTCTCCCCGTCGGGTTCGGCAAAGAGGGTGTGAACCTCCGCGCCAATTTCGAAAAAGGGTTTCGGCGCAATCCGGTGGGTGGCGCCGTTGGATGCGTCAAGCACCACAGAGGTTCCCTCAAGCGTATATTCCTTTGGAAAGGAATTTTTCAGGAAAACGATATACCGGCCCCGGGCGCCCTCCAGGTTATACGCCTTTCCCAGATTCTGGGGTGAGGAATAGAGGGCGTTCATGTTGTTTGCGAGGACCATCTCCTCGATCTCCAGCTCCTTTTCGTCGGGGAGCTTGTATCCATCTCCGGAGAATAGCTTTATCCCGTTATCTTGGAAGGGGTTGTGAGAGGCGGATATAACGATACCGGCATCGGCCCTCATGTTGCTGGTAAGGAAGGCGACTCCGGGTGTCGGCATGGGTCCGACCATGTACGCGTCCACACCCATGGAACAGATTCCGGCAACAAGGGCATGCTCCAGCATATATCCTGAGACACGGGTGTCTTTACCTATGATAATTCTCGGGTGGTGACCACGGCGTTTGAAGAGATGGGCCGTTGCCATACCTATCCGCAGGGCCATTTCCGACGTCATGGGGTATTCATTGGCCACGCCCCGTATCCCGTCTGTCCCGAAAAGCTTGCCCATGGTTTTGCCGTCCTTCTGTCCGATTGATTGGGTGGTTTCTATATATTATTTTACGGGGTTTTACAATAAGCAAAACTTATGCCCTTCATGCCGATCTCGCGGCGGCATCACGCCCCGTCATGGATCAGGTCTATGATGGTGATTTCGGGGGGCGCCATGATGCGCATCGGAGGCCCCCACGTCCCCGATCCCCTGCTGACGTACAGTATCGCTCTGTCCGTGAGTTGGTGCTGGCCGCTGTTAAAGGCGAAGGCCAGGCGGGTGAGGAGGGTGAAGGGGAATATCTGCCCCTTGTGGGTATGTCCGGAGAGCTGGAGGTCAAACAATGCCGGTGATCCCTTGAGCACGACCGGCTGATGCTTGAGGAGGATGGTAAATCGGTCGCCGGGGGCCCTCTCCAGCAATTCTTTTTCCGGGGCACCTGCAAGGGACCGGTAGATCCTGCCGGTAGGATCATCGACGCCCGCGACCGTCATAAATCCTCCCACGTCTGCCTCTTCACCCCTCAGGACCGTAAAACCGGCCTTCCTCGTAAAATCGAGTGACTGGGTGAGCCCGGCGTAGAATTCATGGTTACCTGTAACGGCAAATTTTCCGTATGCAGGGTTTGTCTCCCGGAGGATATCCGCGAGTGCCGACAGGTTGTTTGTCTCTCCGTCAACCAGATCACCGGTCGATACCAGTATGTCCGGATCGGCGGCCCTGACCTCCTTTAATATACGTTCCAATCTCTTTCCCCGGACGATAAGACCGAGGTGCAGATCGGAGATCTGGACGATCCGGACGCTTCCGACCTCCTTGGGTATCTTGGCCGTCCGTATGGTAATCGTTTCGGTTTGGATATGCAGGGCCTCGATAGAGCCGTACAGTGCCAGAAGGGCCGCCAGGGAGAGCAGTGTGATAAAAGCGTGCCGGGCAGATGGGATTACGGAGGAGGGATCAAGTGAAGTGATATACGCGCCCAGGTGCACAAGGATACGGTAGCAATCGAAGGCAAGGGATAGACAAAACAGCAGGAACGCAAGGCCCATCCAGAGGTATCCTGTCCAGGAAAAGAAATGCGCGAGAGATTGAAGGCCGTACCTTTCCGATATATGCACGATAACGGGCGCAAGGACCATGGTGATCATGAAGAGCGCAACAAATATGCTGGTCCTGGTTCCAAGGGCGAGAGATGCCCTTGCTCCCAGAAAGAGGTAGAGGTGAACCCCGCCGTAGATGAGGAAAAAAACCAGGAGAAAGATAGTTGTCACCGCCCGTTCGTTATAGACCATGCCGCCTTCTCTGTGAAATCTGCCCGGTGTGGTGCATGCAAAAACAGTCTGTCCCTATATAAACAATTTGGGACAAGAAGTCTTGTGTTTTTCTTCCCGGTACGGATGCTGCGGGCAATCCAAGCCTCCCCTTACGGGACAGGCTGTAGCCATTGCGCGACCCGGCATATCCCGCTGATGGCGCCCGGGAGGGGAGAAGTGAAGATGGAGGGAGAGCTTATTTTCCGAACCATCTTCACCGTGTCACCCCTCCCGGGCATGCATCCTAAGTCTATCCGGAAGCGCGGCTATTGTTCAGGGCGATCAGTTGATCGCCACGCCGCCCCTCTCGCCGGATCCCACCCGTACAACCTCGGCAAGATCGAGGACGAAGATCTTCCCGTCTCCGATCTGTCCCGTTTGTGCCGTCTTCGTGATGGTGCTTATGGTTCGTTCGACGAAATCTTCGTTCACCGCAATCTCAAACTTGACCTTTTTGAGGAGACCGCCGCTCTCTTTTGCTCCCCTGTACACCTGCGTACGCCCTTTTTGTCTCCCCTGACCGAGGACGGTGGATACGGTCATCAGGTGAATTTCCTCCTCTTCAAGGGCCCTCTTTACCTCCTCAAGTTTATGAGGTTGAACAATTGCAATAATGTATTTCATGGTACGTGCCTCCTATTCCAATACGGTATATGCGGATTCGTTGTGCTGAGTCAGATCGAGACCGATCAGCTCACTCTGTTTGTCAACCCTCATGCCGACCAGTGCATCGACGACCTTGTACAGGATCCGGGTGACCCCCAGGGCGTACGTTATGCATATGGCAAGGTAGATTAGCTGGGCAAAGAACAGTTTCGCGTTGCCCAGCAGAAGGCCGTCCGCCCCGCCGCTGTTGATCGCCACTGCCGCGAAGATCCCGGTTGCGAGTGTTCCCCATATGCCGCCGATACCGTGGACGCCGAAAACATCGAGGGCGTCATCGTACCCGAGGAGGGGTTTAAGCTTGGTGACAGCGAGGTAACAGATGATGCCCGCAATCAGTCCGATCGGTATTGAAGAGAGGACGCTGACAAATCCGCAGGCCGGTGTGATGGCGACCAGTCCCGCGACGACGCCACTGACGATACCGAGGACCGTCGGCGCGCCATCCATCTTCCATTCCATAAGAGCCCACGCCATCCCCGCTGCCGCCGCTGCGGTATTTGTAGTGACAAACGCGTTCGCGGCAAGCCCTCCCGCCTCGAGGGCGCTCCCCGCGTTAAACCCGAACCAGCCGAGCCACAGGAGCGCGCCGCCCAGGAAGGTTATCGGCAGGTTGTGAGGGGCGAATGACTGCCTCTCATACCCAATTCTCTTGCCGATCAGAATGGCCACAACCAGCGCCGAAATACCCGAGCTGACATGGACAACAATGCCGCCCGCAAAGTCGAGGGCGCCGATTCCTCCCAGCCAGCTGCCGGATCCCCAGACCCAGTGCGCTATGGGATCGTAGACGAATGTCAGCCACAGGAGCGTGAAGAGAATAAGCGCGGAGAACTTCATCCTCCCGGCGAAGGCTCCTACCATCAGAGCCGGGGTGATAATGGCAAACATTGCCTGGAATATCATAAAAACCAGATGCGGCAGCGTGCTGCCATACACAGCACTGGGCTCCTGGCCTACGCCCCTGAGGCCGATCCAGTCCAGGCCTCCGATAATGCCGTAGCCCGTATCAGGGCCGAATGACAGTGAATATCCGAATAAGACCCACTGCAGACTCACCAAACAAATAATGGCGAAACACTGGGTCAGAATGGAGAGGACATTTTTTCTCCTCGCCATCCCCCCATAGAAAAAGGCCACGCCCGGGGTCATAATAAACACCAGTGCGGCACAGACCATTACCCACGCTGTATCTCCTGCATTCATGCCCTTCACCTCCAACAATTGTTTTTTCCAAATTCAACATTTTGGAATAAAGCAATTCTAGTGCCAAACGGGCATTTAAGTATAAGAGTTTAATATAATTGTTTTATGTACAAATTGAACATTTTGCCAGCAATACGACACGGTATCCATAAATAGAATAACCCACAATATTGTAAGATTCCATCGTATTTGTTATGCGGGATAGAATAGTTTGAGAAAGTTTGATATTATAACAAGAGTTTCTACAGCGTGAATGAAGCGGGAGCGTAGCGGAAATTATTTTGGGATTATACCACCTCCGGTGGGGGGACTGCCATTGATGAATCAACTTATTTCGAAAGTTCTGTTTGACAAAAAGGACCATGAACTGCTGGTTATCGTCAATGAGGTCCTGGGCCGGGACAAATCGCGCGAACATCTGAAGAATCTCCTGAATCCCTATCTCCACCCGCATGGGATCAAAGAGATGGCGGCATCGAAGGAACTGCGAATCGCCTACGCGGTCATCCACCTCCTCAATTCCCTGGAGGTTGGCAAGGCGGAGGATCGTCTGAGGGCCCTGCGTTCCCTGCGGGATGATGTGCTCTACAGCGCCCAGACCTTCCTCCACAGGAATACGGCGAGGGTCCTCCTGCAGATCATGAAAAAACTGATACAGGCCCGCGGGGACTACCGCCGGCAACTGGAACTGGCGCATGATTTTCGCATGGCGGCGTCGGGGAAACCCCGTATCGTACGGGAGCAGTTGAAGAGGTATCACCTGCTTGAAATGCCGGAGGAATGGAATCAGATCGCGATCGATGATCATGTCCACGACGTCAATACGAAGGGACGGAAATCCCCCACCCACTTGATTATGGATGCGTGGATCAAGGGGATCCGAAGACTCAAGGTGATCTACTATAATCATGTAAGCGCCGATGTCGCCGGGGAACTGCTGGAGGCGGCCGAGATTATGGGGATCAGGGTGAGGATCGGTGTTGAATTTCCCGCGAGATTTTACGACCGGTATGTCCAGTTCATATGGGCGCCGCGCGGGCTCATCGACGCGCAGGACTATCTGAATTTCCTGAAGGACGGGGCGGTTGAATCCTTCATGGCGGAGGGGTGGAAGATCTCGGACTATCAGCGGCGGTACGTCATGGCGATGCTGGAAGAGTTTAACAACCGACACCGGTACGCCATAGAAGATACCTACGGATGTATCCCCCCCTCCCTGGGGCGTGATGAGTTTCTCTCGTTTGTGGGGGCCGGGCAGGCGTCGTTGCTGCACCTGGCCGAATTTGTGTATATAAAGATGCTGCCCGTCATGAGAGACCATGTCACCGGCCTGCGGAAGCGCTATGCCAAGGCCGGGCCTGAAGAACGTGAACGCATGACGGCCATGGTGGAGGAACTAAATGGGCTGGATTCGGAGGCGATCGTGGAGAGGTACCTTCGTCCGGCAAAAAACCCTTCTGTCCCGGATCCCCATATACCGTCCGACGGGGAGGATGTCCCGGAGCTGTTGAAACTGTCGCCTCGGGAACTGCTCGAACGGCTGGGCCGTCTCAATGCAGGCTACAGCATCACACTTTCCCTTGGTGGCCTGGGCGTCGAAGATGTTATTGAACTCCTCTATGACTGCCAGGGCCTCATAACGCATCTGGAGGTATTCAACCTCAAGGATTACATGACAGGGAAAGTGGTCCATGACGCCATGATCAATGACCTGCAGATGGCTATCAATGAGGATAACGTTATCGTATTGAAGCGCATTATACGCGAGGCTATCAGAAACGTGAGCGACGAGAATCCCGCGAGGATCGATACGCTGACGAGGATCCTGCGTGACATATCCACATTTCGATCATATTATAAGGGTACGCTTCTCAAAAGCCGTGTTGGTAGCGATTCCAGCGGGCGTTCGCATCATCTGTACGGGATGGGACTTGCCATTCAAGACACCCTCCCCCGCAGGGCGCAGAGAGAGATACGCAAGGCATCCCCCTCATCCCGTCTTACCGTTCCCCTGCACAACACGGTCTATCTGCGTGCGAGCTACCTTCCGCGCACGGACTCCGGCCGGGTGGCAGGTGTCCTGTCCCGTATGGCAGAGCGCCTTCCCGGCCTGCGAACTGTCGGGAAGAGGCGTGTGGAGGACTGGGAGATCGAACGGTACTCCACCCGCATAGCGACTGCGGGGAATGTGGTCGCACTGGGCGGATTCGACGAAAAGGGAACTAATGAACTTTCTCTTGAGCCCCCGAATGTGCGGGAGACCCGGACGGCGCCGTCATGGGGATATTTGAGCAGCGGCCTGAAAAACTGGATCAAGGTGCTGATCGGGTTTGTCCCGGCCTTCCTCACCTTTTACCTTACGAAGGACTGGTGGTTCCTTGCCTGGTTCGGTGCCTTTATCTGGTTCGGGATCACGGGGGCGCGCAACATCATCCAGTCTGTCCTGGGCGGCGGCGGTATCCGCAGGTCCCCCCTGCTGAAATGGAACGATTATGTCAGCTGGGACCGCCTGACGGATTCTCTCCTCTTTACTGGGTTTTCCGTTCCCCTCCTCGATTACGTGGTAAAGACCCTTCTGCTCGACAGGCTGTTTGGCATCACGACGGCTACCAGCCCCATTATGCTGTACACGGTGATAGCCCTGGCAAACGGGCTGTATCTCTCGGCACACAATATCTTCCGGGGCCTGCCCCGGGGTGCGGCCTTCGCAAACCTCTTCAGGACGGTCCTCTCTATCCCCCTTGCCGTTGTCTTCAGTATGGTAGCGGGCGACATACTCTTCGCGAGCGGTATCGCGGATGCCAATGCCGTTCTCCAGAAATGGGCGGCCGTGATCTCCAAAGGCGCGTCTGACTGTGTGGCCGGTTTCATAGAGGGGCTTGCCGATCGGTACCATAATATCCGTACCCGTAGGTGGGACTACCGAAGCAAGCTTGCTCAGTTGTTTGATACGTATACCGATCTGGAACTCCTGTTTCCCGAGGCTGATGTATGTGAGATGCTCGAGTCTCCCGAAAAATTCGTACGTGCCGTGAAGACCAAGGCACAAAATCTCGAGAAGGTAGTCATCATAAACGCGCTCGATCTGTTGTATCTCTGGATGTACCAGCCTCGTGCCGGGAGCGCGCTGCGCGCGATTGTACGGGCAATGTCATCCGAGGAGCGCCGGATCTTTATCCGCGCTCAATCGGTGCTTGCGATGAACAGGGAGATAAGCCAGCTGTTTGTCGATGGGCTTGTGGGAAAAAACTTTTCGAAGGCGCTCTCTTTTTATCTGGATCGTTCGGGTGAGTACCTGAAGGACATACAACGGATGGCATAAGGATTCGAGGCACAGGCATATGGCACTCATTATAGCCCACAGGGGAGCGCGCAGTCTCGCCCCCGAAAACACCCTGGCGGCGGCCCGCGCGGCCCGGGAGGTGGGTGCCGATCTCTGGGAAACGGATGTGACGGTTACGAAGGGCGGCGAGCTCGTGCTCCTGCACGATGAGTCCCTGGCCCGCACCACCGACGTTCAAGACCGTTTTCCGGACCGCGAACCGTGGCACTGCTTCGCCTTTACACTGGATGAAATCCGCTTGCTGGATGCGGGTTCCTGGTTTGTGAAGACCGATCCCTTCGGCCGGATCGCGGCGGGGGAGGTTAGGCAGGAAGACCTGCCCCTCTACCGCGGTGAGAAGATCCCCACACTGCGCGAGGCCCTACAGTTTACACACGACACCTCCTTCCCCGTTAATCTGGAATTGAAGGCTCTCCCCCCGGCCCTGGAGGGGTTCCCCCTTGTTGAACGGGTCCTGGCGATGATCGATGCCCTCGCAATAGACCATGGACTCGTCAGGATTTCTTCCTTTTATCATGAATGGCTACGTGAGATTCAGATGCGAACCCACGGGGTTGCGGTCCAGGCCCTGATCGGCGATTCCGAGGCGGATCCCCCGGACTGGGACGGAGATCTGGAATTTGGAACGTACAACGTCCGCAGCACCCTGATAAACGATGGGCAGATACGTCTGGTATCACAAAGGGGCATATCCCTGTATCTCTTCACCGTG
>JAUSPK010000201.1 GCA_030655735.1 Syntrophales bacterium
AAAGTGTATGAAAAAGCCCGAATTCGAAATCCGAATCGATGGTCAAAACATATACGCAATTGGAACCCAGTACTTCAGGTTCGGCTGAATCCAGAAAAAAAGGAAGAAGCCGGCCAGATTCACTGATTAAAAAAGGTGGCCTAAACTATGCCTCAGGTGACAACTACCTTGACACCCGCCGAATCTGAATTCATAATTTTTGTAGGTGACGAATCTTTTGATGCCTTGGAAATCGCTGAACAATGTTGGGCTCTTTGGGGGGCTTTTATCAACAGGTTTAAAAAATAGTGACAGCGACTATTTTTTCTTTATACAATCTCATTAGATCCCGCACTTCATCAAGCAGTTTCTCCTTTTCCTCTTTTCCTGATCATTTAATCACCGAACCGGTACCGAACGGCCGGTAAAAACAGGTGATGGTCGTCTGGGGCAATCCTCCCCACGCATGGGGAGTTGTGCCCCTTCTCAACAACTCTTTTTTTGTAAGCCAAAGCAATTTTATGGAGATATTACAGGGCTTTACTTGTGTGGCATCGAACTTGCACTCATAATAGGTAAAATCCATACAGGGGGTGACTGGCCATGACCACAAAGAAAAAGGTACTGCTGATAGACGACGACAGGGATTTTCTGATGGCGACCAAACTGATACTTGAAAAGAGCGGGTATGAGGTGTTCCTGGCGGAGAATGGCACGAGTGGCGTTGATATGATAAAATCCATCACTCCCGATCTGGCAATCGTTGATATGATGATGGATACATGGGGAGAGGGGTTTGATGTGATATCCGAGGTCCGTTCTATGGAAAGTGGGAAGGATATGCCGCTGATTATTCTGAGCGGGGTTGATCTCCAGGGCCCGTACCAGTCCTTTGAACCTTCCGAAGAATTTCCGAAGGTGAACCTGATATTGCACAAACCCGTCAAGGCCGATGATCTCATAAAACACGTAAAAGACCTGGTAGGGTAGAGGGACATGTCACGCGAAACCAAAGAAGGCCTTGTCCTTATCATTGATGATGAGGAGACCATCCGGGACGGGTGCAGGCAGGCCCTTGAAAAGTCAGGCTACGTTGTAATGACAACGGAAGACGGGACGGAGGGGATCAAAATCGCCAGGGAAAAGCGTCCCGAGCTGGTCTTCGTAGATCTGAACCTGCCCGGTATGTCGGGGCTGGAGGTAATCGACATCCTGTTGGAGGATATCCCCCATATCGTCCTGGTCGTTATTACCGGCTATGCCTCCATCGTATCTGCGGTGGAGTCGATGAAGCGGGGGGCATATGATTATCTCCCCAAACCCTTTACCCCCGATCAGCTGAGAGCTGTCACGAAGAGAGGACTTGAACACCACAATCTTAAAATAGAAGCGGAGATGCTGAGAGATGCTCAGGAGAAGATGACGAAGGACTTTATTACCTTCGTCAGTCACGAGATGCGCTCTCCCTTAGTTGCAGTCCAGCAGAGCATCGAAGCGCTTAAAGTGCTGGCAGGCGATTGTCTGAGCGACGAGGCAAACGATATTATAGGACGGTGTGAAAAACGTATCCGGAACCTGGAGGATCTTGTGGAACACTGGCTGGATATACGCCAGATAGAGGAGGGGACCCTGATACGGGAAAAAGGAATTCTTGACCTCTCCACAGTCATCATGCGAAGCATAGAAGATATGGAGCCGCTGTGTGAAAAGAGAGAGATTACGCTAGTCAGAGACATTCCGAAGGACCTGCCCATGATAACCGGAGACGGGGAAAGTCTGGTGAGGGTCTTTGTGAATATTATCGGTAACGCGACGAAGTATACCCCTGCCGGAGGCAGGATATCCGTACATGCCGGATATGACGATCACTATGTCAGTGCTACCGTGTCCGATACAGGGAGGGGGATACCCAAAGACAAGATTCCCTTTATCTTTGAGCCGTTTTACCGGGTGAAGGAAAAGGGGGAGCAGTTGGAGGGGTCCGGGCTGGGGCTTACCTTTTGCAAGAGGATTATGGATGCCCACAACGCCAAGATAGCCGTCTTATCGGAGGAGGGCGGGGGAACGACCTTTACACTGAGGTTTCCTCGGTAATATCGGTAGACGGTCTTTTGCGGTAGAGAGAAAGATGATCTCTCATCCGGTCTGAACGATGCATTCACGGGACGGATTATGAAGTGTTATGATGAAGGCTACTATGAACGTCACGAGCATGATACGCCTGACAGGTGTTTCCTGTGCGGGGATTTGTCTGAGGGGTTATCGGTCGTCCGGCATATCGCGAGCATGAAGATGGTGCACCTGTGTGCCGGTTGCATGACGGACAGGATGTCTGAATACCTTCTCGACAATACGAGGGCTTGGAAGGGTAAAGTGGGGAAGACTGAGGTAGAGGAGGCCGTGAGAAACTTTCAGAAGGGAAAGGGGGAATAACGACTAATTATATCGCCATTCCCCCTTCGATTCTTTCCTTAGGCAAATGCCGCGGAGGTCGCAATCAGCAACCCTGCGGCGAAGACGATCATTCCCAGACCCGCTCCTCCCGCCGTGGCCAGGATGGGGGTTATCCCGAGCAAGAGAAACCCAAATGCACATCTTCCTTCTCTTCCGTCCATGATATTCTCCTTAGTCTTCAATTCTTTTGACACTGACGGCCGATATAACGAGTCTTGCCTTCGTCAGTGGATATTTCATCACGATCCCAACCGCCTCCACCCTGTCTCCGACCACTACCTTGTTTGCGGGTGCGGTGAACATGATGACCCGTATCTGCGCCGTCTCGTCTTTAATATGAAAGTGAGGTCTGTTGAGCCACATGAAACTGATCTTCTGAACCTCACCCGATATCCGTACAATATCGCCGATCATTGCCGGATCTATTTTTCCTATCGTGCAGGCGCGCGCCTTTGTGCCCAGTTGCTCATCTGCCTGCACAAAGCTCCTGCGGCTCATCCATGCCAGGGTCATGGGGATGACCAACAGCATGATCAGGCCGGGAATGGCATACAGCAGAAAGCGCGAATCACCCGTCGAGGTGTAGTGAAGGGCTACCGCCGCCGCACATATGATGAATGCCACCCAGGCTAGTGCTGACATCTGTCTCCTCTACTCCGCGGGGAGATCCTTTCTGAACATCAGGAAGTACGTAACCCCGATAAAAAGGAAGCCGCCGACGATATTTCCTATCGAGACGGGGATGAGATTCCAGAGCCATATGTCGGACCAGCTAAGGCCTCCGTTGGCAAGGAGAAGGCCGCCCTTCTTCGCTATAACGTCCGGGTACCAGTCCATCAGGAACTTTCCTGAGGGAAGAAAATACATATTGGCCACACAATGCTCGAAACCGGACGAGACGAAGGCCATAATCGGAAACCAGACACCGAAGAACTTCCCGATCACATCATCTGCCGTGATGGCGAGAAGGATGGCGATGTTGACCAGAAAGTTACAGCCGATAGCCTTTATGAAGCAGGACCAGAGACCTGCGGCACCAACGGCCTTGTATCCAAGAACCTTTCCCGCCGCTATGCTGACTGCGGTCATGCCGAACGCGTTGACTGCCATGGTGCCATCGGCCTGTCCGCTTACGAAGGGACCTACGGTCATGACATACGCATATGCCAGCGATCCGACGAGGTTTCCGATGTAAACCCACACCCAGTTTCTCATAACGGCACCCCACGTGATCTTCTTCATCATCGCGGCCATGGGGACGATCATACAGTCACCGGTAAAGAGCTCCATGCCGGTCAGGACGATGGCGATCAGGCCGACGGGGAATACCGCCCCGCCAACGAGTTTGGCAATTCCCGGTGTTGCTATGCCTGTTATGCATACGGTGCACAGCGCTCCTCCGATGGCGATGTACGCACCCGCCATAAATCCTCGGAGCAGCAGGTTGAAGATTGAAAGTTTCGCCTTGGCGACTCCCGCATTACCCACAAGAGCGACCATTTTTGCCGGGGGGTTAAAAGCCATAGATTAATACCTCCTCCATTCATAAATTTTTAATATAACGGGTCCGCCCCCTGCGGACCGTCTTCTCAGCTTCCGTGACAACATGATCGCATCAGAACGCACCACAACACTTTCTCATAGCACTGAGATCAGCACCCATGTGCGCTTGAATACAATGGACAAAAGGGGCCGTGCCCTAACCCCGATAAACGGGATACGTCCCACTAAAGGGGATAAATGCGATAACGAAGTTGCTTTCTACGAGAAAGCAACTTCTATCTTACTAATGCGTTAACGAAATTATTCCCTGCGGGAAAACGCAGAAAATAATTTCTAACTTACTAGCCCCGATAAACGGGATAAGTGCGTTAACGAAATTATTCCCTGCGGGAAAACGCAGAAAATAATTTCTAACTTACTAACTCGCGAAGGCCTCCTTGACCTCCTTCTTCCAGATACAGAGGAGCTTTCCGGCGTGGGTCTGGCACTGGACCAGTTCCCATTCACTCTCCCCCTCTTTGTCTAGAATCCCTTTAAACTGATCCTGACCACCCGGTATGCCGTCAACGATACAGGTCCCCGTATCACTGCAGGAGATGGCTTCGGGTGGGACAACGCTGTCCAGATCAACGATACTTGTCTTGTACTTCCATCGTGGCATGATTATACCTCCTTTTACATGGTTAGTATAAACACTATGCCGCTTCAACCTTCACCGCGCAGACCTTGTATTCGGGAATCTTTCCCACCGGGTCAAGCGCGGGGTTGGTCAGAAGATTCACGGCGGCTTCACTGAAATGGAAATTCATGAAGATCGTGCCCTCGGGCGGGGTCTCGACCACACTTGCCTTTACCTTGAGACTGCCGCGCCTCGATGTGACGGTTACGAAGTCCCCATTCTTGATCTTCAGCTTCTCGGCGTCTTTGGGATTGATCTCCGCCAGGCTCTCCGGACATCTCTCAACCAGGCCCTCGCTCCTCCGCGTCATGGTTGCCGTGTGAAAGTGATAGAGAACGCGTCCGGTCGTGAGGAAGAACGGGTACTCTTTATCCGGCACCTCCTCCGACGGCCGGTACTCGATCGCGGTAAAGAGCCCCAGACCCCTGGAGAACTTATCCCTGTGCAGGTATTTTGTCCCCGGATGTTCTACGTTGGGACAGGGCCACTGAAGGCCCCCCTCCTCTATGCGTCCATACGTGATCCCCGCGTAGCTGGGCGCCACGGTGTTGATCTCATTCATGACCTCTTCGGCGGAGGCATACTGCATCGCGTAGCCCATCTTTGTTGCCAGTTCGGAGATGATCTGCCAGTCGGCCTTTGCCTCGCCGGGTGCCTCGACGGCCTTTCGTATGCGCTGAACTCGTCTCTCCGTATTGCTAAACGTACCATCCTTCTCGGCAAAACATGCGGAGGGGAGCACCACATCGGCGAGCTGCCCTGTTTCATTCAGGAAGATGTCCTGTACAACAAGGATCTCGAGGTTTTTAAGGGATGCCTCAACGTGAGTAAGGTCGGGATCCGAGATCATCGGATTCTCGCCCATGATATAGAGACCTTTTATGTCTCCCTTGTGAGCCGCATCCATGATCTCCATGATCGTCAGACCCGGTTTTGCAGGCAGTGAAACATCCCATGCCTTTTCAAACCTTGCCCTGGCGTCATCGTTGGCAACCTGCTGATATGCAGGAAAGACATTGGGAAGCGCGCCCATATCGCAGGCGCCCTGGACATTGTTCTGGCCCCTGAGGGGGTTGACACCGCCCCCTTCGATACCGACATTGCCGCACAGCATTGCCAGGTTCGCGCAGGATTTTACATTGTCGGTTCCGTGTGAATGCTGTGTAATTCCCATGGCATAAAGGATAGATGCGCTCTTCGCCTCCGCGTATATGCGCGCGGCAGTCCTCAGATTATCGGCCGGTATCCCTGTGATTTTTTCGACATGGCCCGGTGTGTATTTTGCGACGGCCTTCTTCATCGCCTCAAAACCCTCGGTACGCTCCGCCACATACTCTTTGGCGTAGAGACCTTCATCAATGATCACGTTTATCAGACCATTGAGAACGGCCACGTTCGTGCCGGGTGTGGGACGCAGCCAGATGTCGGCGTAGTCCACGAGGCCGATCTTCCGGGGATCGATCACGATCAGCTTGGCGCCGCGCTGGCGGATGGCCCTCTTCACGCACGATCCTATGACCGGGTGATTTTCCGTCGTGTTGGTTCCTATGGCGAGAATTGCATCTGTAAATTCTATCTCCTCGATGGAATTCGTCATTGCCCCTGATCCGAACGTGGCAGCCAGACCGGCTACCGTGACGGAGTGTCAGAGACGGGCGCAGTGATCGACGTTGTTTGTCCCGATCACCGCTCTCATGAATTTCTGGAAGAGATAGTTCTCCTCATTGGTACAGCGTGCCGAGGATAGTCCCGCAATACTGTCGCCGCCGCTCTTCTTCTTTATGGCGGTAAGTTTTTTCGCGATATAATCGTAGGCCTCTTCCCAGCTCGCCTCCTTAAGCTCCCCATTCTTGCGGATGAGGGGCGTCTTCAGACGGTCGGGACTGTCGATAAAGTTCATCCCGAACCGGCCCTTCGAACAAAGCATCCCCTGATTGGGTGTGCCATAATCCCTGTTCGTTGTGACCTTGATAACCTTTCCATCGCTGATATTCAGGTCCATCTGGCATCCCACGCCGCAATAGGGGCAGGTGGTGCGCACCTTTTCGATCTCCCACGGACGCCCCTTGAACCGCGCCTGTTTGAATGTCAGGGCACCGACGGGGCAGGCGTCCACACATGAGCCGCAGAACACGCAGGTCGACTCGATATAGTCCTCGTCAAAGGCGGGCCCGACCTTTGCGTGTGATCCGCGCATTGAGAAGTCGAGGACCTCATGGACCTGTATCTCATTACAGACACGGACGCACCTGCCGCAGAGGATACACTTGTTGAGGTCCCTCTGTATCATGGAGTTGGTGTCTTCTACCGCATACGACGGGGGGGCGATCTCAAAGCTGGGTTTCTCGATGCCCAGTTCGTACACGAGGTCCTGCAGTTCGCAATTCCCGTTCTTTTCGCATTGGAGACAGTTGTGATCTCCGGATGACCAGAGAAGCTCTACCACCAGCTTTCTGGCGGTTAAGACCCTCTCCGTGTCGGTCATGACGACCATTCCCTGGCTGACCGGCATGCAACATGATGCCACCAGCGAGCGGGCATTCTCCACTTCTACAACACACACCCTGCAGGCCCCCACGTTAGTGGTTCCCTTGTAATAGCAGAGGGTGGGGATGTGTATGTCGTTCTCCCTGGCTACTTCAAGGATGGTCTGTCCCGGAGATGCCTCTATCGTCGTTCCATTAATCGTTAAAGAAAGCTTCTGATCCATTTTGGACTCCTTTGCTATACGGGTAGCAGTGGTCGCTTCACGGAAACCTGATTGTATGTATCCGCCATCTCGACCGCGGGGGCAACCCTTTTTGTTTTCAGCATGCTATCTAAATATTGTCATATTCGTTCTAAAGAGACGGATTGTAGAGATTTTTTGGTGAACTGTCAACGCCGGTTCATCGAGGATTCGAACGGGAACCAGGACAGAGTCATTCGCTCACACCGCAAATTCCCCCTAAACCGGGAGCACCATACATTATTTCTTTGTTCTTTTCAAGGAATATGAAGTTTTATGCGCGCCTCTGATCGAGGTGGAAAACTCGCTGATTTTAGGGTGAGAATCCGGAGAATACGAAGGTCCGGTGCCGGGCCGTGGTCAATTGATTTGCAGGGACGCACAATTGTCCCCGAATCAGAAGTTGGAAGCCGGAACCTACCATAAAGGTGATATTGATACCTGGGCTGGAATGACCGGATGAGATCGGTACTGGAATTTGACGCAAGCAGGGGGCGTGGAACTGCGGGGTGAATGTGCCCTATCCCCTTTTTATCCCCACCTGTGACCCCTGTCTCTTCCCTTCGTCTTACAGTCAGTCCCGCGAGAAATAGCTTGATTTCTACAGAAGGATAGTATAGTAAAAGCGAGATTTTTCACGAACAGTGTCCATTCTGATAATTGGATTTTTCAAGAAATGGAGACTGAATATAACGAAGGACTCCTTGCCCGGATCCGGTATCCGGGCTATAGAGCCGAGAGGAGAATGTATGTTGAGAAGGTACGAAACGATATTCATTGTACGGGCCGACCTGGAGTCGGATGAAACGGGCAGCCTGATTGACCGTTATGCCGGAATTATCGTAGGTATGGACGGTACCATAATCAAGGTTGAAAACTGGGGAAAACGAAGGCTGGCCTACCCTATTGAGAAGAGGCGTGACGGTCTGTATGTAAGGATTGATTTTGTTTCCCAGTTCAAGGCTGTGACCGAGGTAGAGAGAAACCTCAAGATTGATGAAAACATCTTGCGGTTTCAGACGGTGAAACTGAGCGAAAAGGTTAATATGGAGGAGATCGAGCGGGAGATAGCCGACGCCCGCAAGAAGGAAGAGGAGCAAAAAGAAGAGGCGCGGAAGAGAGAAGAAGCGCGGAAGGAAGAGGAACAAAAGAAAGAAGAAGAGCAGAAAGAAGAAGAGCAGAAAGAAGAGGCTATTCCTGAGCCCGCCAATGAAGAGGTCGAGGTGTCTGAAGATCCGGACAGTCAAGATGCCAAAACTGGTGAAGAAGCTGTGCAGGAGACCTCACCTGTTGAGACAGACGAGGAAAGGGCAAAGGAGGAATAAGAAATGGCATATACACCCGATAATAATACGAGACGCCCGCGCCCCAAGGGCAAGTTTTTCCACAAGAGGAAGGTATGCAGGTTTTGTGTGGATTCGAATATAAAGATTGATTATAAGAACCCGGCCTCTCTGAGGGGTTTCCTGACGGAAAGAGGCAAGATCATGCCGAGAAGGATTACCGGGACCTGCGCCAGACATCAGAGGGCATTGGCAGTGGCGATCAAAAGGGCCAGGACCTTGGCTCTCTTGCCCTATGTAACTGCCGAAAATTAATTTCATCTGAGTTAATCTTCAATTAATTCCGAGATGTCTGCCGATCGGGCAGGCATCTCTTACCTTTTTGGGCTAACAGGTGAGGCATGTTCAGTCTACCGGGGGAGGGTGTCCCCTATAGAGACTTTTTCCTTGCTGTTGCGGTCACCTCTATTGTTTTTATTACGGTAGCCGTGATCTCGGTGCTTGGCTTATTCGGCGCGGTGTTTGTGTCGGTGCCGATCTTGTACTACTATTCCAAACTGGGCAGACTCCCCGGCATCCTGGTCTTTGTCCTCTCGCTGGCCGTTGCCCTGGCTGCGCTCAGGGGGCTGAGTTTTCAGGGGGGCTCCGTATATTTTTTCCTGTTAGGCTTTCTGGGGGTTGTTCTCTCGGAGGTGTTGCGAAAGAACTGCTCCATAGAGAAGACGGTTGTCTATTGTGGGGGTATCCTCCTCGCGCTGGGCCTTGCCGTCCTCATGTATCTGAGCCTGACCTCCGGAAGCATGCCGTGGAGCGTGATCGGGACCCACATATCCGTGGTGGTGCAGGAGAACATTGACATGTACTCCCGCGCGGGAATTCCAGCGCAACATATCGAACTCATAAGAGAAAATAAGGATCAGATAACACGCATCCTTGTCGGGTTGTTCCCCTCCATTGCCCTTGTGGGGACCATTTTTATGGTGTGGGTGAATATCCTGGCGGGGAAATGGTTGTTCAAAAAGAAGGGAATGTGGTACCCTTCCTTCGGTGATCTTTCACTATGGAAGGCCTTTGACAAAACGGTCTGGCTTGTTGTAATCGCCGGCATCTTCATCATGATTCCCCTGGAGGGACTTCGTATCCTGGGCCTGAACATACTGATCGTCCTCCTCTTTATATATACGCTACAGGGCCTGGCTATAATGAGTTTTTTCTTTCAGACCAAAAACGTGCCGGTGTTCTTAAGGGCCTTTGGATATCTTCTGGTCTTTGTTCAACAGTTCTTGCTGCTGATCGTAGCCGGGGTCGGCCTGATTGATACCTGGGTCGATTTCAGGAAACTTGAAAAAAAATCGAGCTGATCTGTTAATGAAGCGCAGATCGATCGAATTGTCTCCGATAGCACAGCGTATTGGGGTGTGGTCAAATTGTACGTGTGACAGGCATGTCGGTAATCTGCAAAACTCAAGACGGGAAGCTTCTGCTGGGAGAATGTCTATGAAGGTTATCTTAATAGAGGATGTTGCATCCGTGGGAAAGGCGGGGGATCTTGTCAATGCCTCCGACGGGTATGCCAGGAATTTCCTGATTCCCCGAGGACTGGCCAGGGAAGCCAGCGATAAAAACATGCAAGAGCTGGAGCGTGAAAGGGAGACTGCGGCGAGAAGAACAGACAAGCAGAAGAAAGCGACCCAGGCCCTGGTCGAAGGGCTCGATGGGGTCACCTGTCATATATCCAGAAAAGTGGGGCAGCAGGATAAACTGTTCGGTTCCGTCACCTCGAAGGATATACGAGATGCCCTGAGAGATCAGGGGATAGAGATTGATAAGAAGGACATTGTTCTTGAAGAGCCGATAAAGGGCCTCGGGGAATTTTCCGTGAGGATCAAGGTACATCCCGGGATGTCTGCCGATATCAAGGTTGTTGTTGCCGGTGAGGTATAGAATGAAGGACGTCGACTATTCGTCCCATAGGCTGCCGCCGCAGAATCTGGATGCGGAGCAGTCAATCCTAGGCGGTATCCTTCTGGATAATAATGCCCTGAACCATGTTCTGGAAATAATGGGGAGGGGTGATTTCTACA
This sequence comes from Syntrophales bacterium, assembly GCA_030655735.1. GTDB lineage: Bacteria > Desulfobacterota > Syntrophia > Syntrophales > UBA2210 > UBA6078. Next base: position 10,711 of record JAUSPK010000201.1, read on the forward strand.
GCGAGGGCCACCGGAAGATATTTTCGGCAATCCTTGACCTGTACGAGAAGAATGAGCCGAGCGACCTGATCACCCTGAGCAGCGTACTGCGTGACAGGGGACACCTTGAAGGTGTAGGGGGGGAGGTATATCTGGCATCCCTCGTCGACGGTGTTCCCTCCGCGGCCAACATTGCCTACTATGCTAAGATAGTTAAGGAAAAGGCCATACTGCGGGGGTTGATAGGTGCCGCTACCGATATACTGAATAAGAGTTATGATGCGGGTTCCGACATAGACTCCGTTCTTGACGAGGCGGAGCACGCGGTCTTTGAGATATCGGAGAATAAGATAAAGCCCGCATTTTCTCCCATAAAAGAGATCGTAAAGAACACGTTTGAGAACATAGAGAGACTCTACGCGAAGAAGACCCTCATTACCGGTATCTCCACGGGATTTCAGAAGGTTGATGAGCTTACCTCCGGTCTCCAGAATTCCGATCTGATTATAGTGGCCGGCCGGCCCAGTATGGGGAAAACGGCCTTTGCCATCAATATCGCGCAGCATGCGGCAATCGAGGACAAGGTGCCGGTAGCCATATTTTCCCTGGAGATGTCGAAGGAGCAGCTCGCACTCCGCATGCTTTCTTCGGACGGAAAGGTGGATTCACAGAAGATACGGAGGGGGTTTGTCGGGGAGATGGATTGGCCTAAGCTGGTGACTGCCGCAGGCAGGCTTTCAGAGGCCCCCATCTTTATCGATGATACGCCCGCGATCTCCGTTCTCGAGATCAAGGCAAAGGCGAGGAGGTTAAAGGCGGAGTCTGGGCTGGAGCTGATTGTTGTTGATTACCTCCAGCTGATGAGGGGGAGGGATACGTCCGCGCCGAGGGAACAGGAGATATCCGAAATAAGCCGCTCACTCAAGGCCCTGGCCAAGGAACTCAACGTTCCGGTTTTGGCGTTGTCGCAGTTGAACCGGCAGGTTGAATCAAGAACCGATAGACGCCCCCAGCTCGCCGATCTGAGGGAATCCGGGGCGATCGAACAGGATGCCGACGTGATCATGTTCATATACCGGGACGAGGTGTACAACAAGTCGGAAGACAACCCGGAAAGGGGCAAGGCGGAGATCATTATTGGAAAGCAGAGAAACGGCCCCGTCGGTGTGGCGAGCATGACCTTCCTGAAGGAATTTACCTGTTTTGAAAACCTGGCCTACGATCGCGACGAGTTCTAGTTTGTTATGAGTTTGGGTTCATCGCTCAGGTAGGGTATCACGAGCCTCAGTTTCTTCAGGGCCTCTTTCTCGATCTGTCGTGCTCGTTCCCGTGTTATATTGAACCGGTCACCGATCTCCTGGAGGGTTTCGGGATCATCCGCCATTACCCTGCGCCGTATGATGTACCCTTCTCTCTCGTTGAGTTTCTCCAGTGCTCCCGCTATGTTTTTCTTTACCAGGGCCATTTCGTCCTTCTTGATAAGGGCATCTTCCTGGCTTGTACCCTTGTATACGAGATGGTCGATATAGGTCGATTCCCCCTCATCGTCCAGGGCCGCATTCAATGAGACATCCCGGTTGGTGAGGCGGAGGTCCATTTCCTCTGTTTCTTTTTCCGTGACGTTGAGCATCTCAGCGATTTCCTTGAACTCAGGGCTTTTTTGCGAGATGCCCTCCAGTTTCTTTTTCGTCTGGTTCAGCTTGAAGAAGAGTTTTCTCTGTGCCTGGGTGGTCCCTATCTTGACGAGGCTCCATGTTTTTATGACGAAGTTCTGCATATATGCCCGTATCCACCATACCGCGTAAGATATGAGGCGGTACCCCTTGTAGGGATCGAACTTCTTGACGGCATGCATCAGGCCGATGTTTCCCTCCTGGATCAGATCGATGAGCTTTACACGGTAATTCTTGTATTCGTGGGCGATCTTGACCACAAACCTCAGGTTCGAAGTGACCAGTTTCTCGGCTGCCTTCATGTCATCCTCTTTGACAAACCTCACCGCCAGCTTGAACTCTTCCTCGGCCTTCAGGATGGAAAAACGGTTTATCTCCGCCATATAGAGATCCACCGAATCGGTTACTGCGGGAAGACCCATTTTTGATCCCTCCAAAGTTTTTTTACAGCACTACAGGATACCATACTTTCTTCAATAGTCAAGACGTTTTGGCACCTCTACGCCGGGTTCCCCTCCTGCTTGACATTGTCTGGTTTTGTGTTTATCTTATGGAAAAAAGAGCGGAAAGGAGACCCTATGGGCTCTCAGAACGAGTCGATTATGGAGTTTGCGTGCCGGTTTGCAGAGGAGATACAGGCGAAGGCGATCCTGCTGTACGGTGAAGTGGCCCCGGACCTCCTCGTGAAGAAGGGCGATACTGCCTCCTTCAACACGATCCTGATAACCAGAGAAAGTGGCACTGTTTCGCACAATAAAAAGCTTTTCTCTTCTGTTATCAATATTCCCAACGTGAACGTCACGCGTCTGAGCCAGATAAAGGTTGTCATAACGAAGGGGCTTGCCACGGGACTCTTCAAGAAGGGGGATAAGCTGGTGTGCCTCACCGGTGTCCCAAAGTTCGGATACATAGACAGTATATTCGTGATCGATGTAGGCAAGGAGTTTGATATCCTCGTATCGGAAGAGGTAGCGGACATATTTGAGGACATTCAACCCGAGGTGTTCGAGACGGTGTTGAACATTGCGCTGGAACTTGCCTCCCAGGGGAGGGAGGGGCGTCAGGTGGGGACGATCTTTGTCCTTGGCGATCATGAAAAGGTTCTTGAACTGTCCCGGCAGATGATCATCAACCCGTTTATGGGGTATGCGGAGGAGGAACGGAACATCCTCGACCGTAATCTGAAAGACACCATAAAAGAATTTTCAGCCATAGATGGAGCCTTTGTGGTGCGGGGAGACGGTGTCCTGGTGACGGCCGGAAGACACCTGAGCGCCGCCCTGGAGAACAAGGATTTCCCCCAGGGACTGGGGAGCAGACATATAGCCGCGGCGGGTATTACCAGTGTCACCGGTGCGATTGCCATTGTCATTTCGGAGTCCACCGGGACCGTG
>JAUSPK010000203.1 GCA_030655735.1 Syntrophales bacterium
ATCTTGACCGCATCGGTCAGCATCTTAGCGCAGGAGGGACACGCCACGGCGGTGATCCTAGCTGGATTTTTGTCTTCTTCCATGATACTTCGAGCTATATTCACCGATTGGAGGTTATCTGAGTGACGGTAAAAACGACTCTGCTCATTGATGGACTTGGGTTCCCAGAGGGACCGCGGTGGCACGATGGAAAGCTGTGGTTTTCGGATTTTGTTATGAAAAAGATCATGACCGTCGACCTCGAGGGAACCGTCAAGGTGATTGCCGAGGTACCGGGCCAGCCCTCGGGACTTGGCTGGCTTCCCGATCAGAGCCTGCTGGTTGTCTCAATGGCGGATCGCCGTCTGTTGCGATTCCACAATGGCACCTTGTCGGAATTTGCAGACCTGAGCGGCCTGGCATCATCGTACTGCAACGATATGGTTGTCGATTACGACGGGAGGGCATACATCGGAAATTTCGGTTCCCCCCTGTTCGAGCAGCCATACCAACCGGCCGAGATCGTCCTCGTTACGCCAACCGGTGAGGCAAGGGTCGCGGCCCGCGACATGGCCTTCCCCAACGGGAGCGTCATTACCCCCGACGGGAAGACGCTGATCGTCGGTGAGACACTGGCCGCACGACTTACGGCCTTCGATATCGAATCCGATGGCTCCCTCTCTCATCGACGCGTGTGGGCGCAGTTTGACGACCTTGGTCTCCTGACCCGGCGTGCCGAAATCATCAACCGGGTCACCCCTGACGGCATCTGTCTCGACGCCGAGGGGGCGATCTGGGTGGCATCCCCCAATGCCCGCTCGGAGTTGGTCCGTGTTCGTGAGGGGGGAGAAATAACCCACCGGTTCGAGCTGGAGCATACGCCCTTTGCCTGCATGCTCGGGGGGACCGACTGTCTGACCCTCTTTGTGCTCACGTCAAGCCTCTATGAGAGCGACAGGGCCGGGCGGATCGAGACCATTCAGGTTGATATCCCCGGTGCAGGGCTCCCGTAACCACTCGGGCGCTTTTTCTAAGGGCGAGGGCCCGGTTTTGTCCCTTGCCTTTTCAAGGACAGTATTGATATATGGTGAACAGATATGCCTTCATCTCACTATCCACTACTCGCTTCACGCGGCCTACGGCCTGTCCGGCGGTCGGCGATCTCGACTCTCACTCTCTCAGGGACTAGCACCACGGTATAGGGGGAAATAAGGAAAAAATTGTTTTTGCTGTATTGGTATCTCAATCTGACGGGGAGGGATTAAAGATGGCGGTACCCGAAAAAGAAAAACTGATTACTCTATTGAATAAGTGCTGGATGACACATGACGGGCTGTGGTTTTATGAGTGTCTGCAGGAAATGGGGATTGAAAAGACGAACAGGATCAACAAGGCGGCGATAAAGGCACTGGCGGAGATAGAGGTAGGCAGGATAAAAAAGTTCCTCGGCGTGGAGGGAGAACGCCTTGATACCTTTGCAGAGTTTAAAGACTTCCTCGCCAATGTAACCGAATTCTTCATCCCCGATTTCATGAACGCCTCTATGAGTTTCCCAAGAGACAACGTACTGCATTGGGAATTTAAGCCGGAAGAATGCTTTGCATACAAGGGGATGCAGGGCATGGGCGTGATCGATGACTATGAATGCGGCGTTATATACAGGGTTGAGTGCTGGATTGAAAGCCTGGGAATACCATATGATATCAAACCTTCGGTGAAAAAGTGTTTGATGATCGACAGTGGAAAGTGCTCTGGCGACTTCATTCTGCATTTTTAAGACATATCTCCCCTGAAAGTCTGGCGGTCGGCCAGGGAGGAGTCCTTCGTTAAGACTCGCAGTGAGAAAGCTGTAGGCTTTCCGCTATTTGTACAGGCCGCCTCCGGTAGATAATTTAACCGTAATATGTTATAATCCACCTTCAATTTGTGAATCCTCTCTCGCGGAACGGATATTATGTCATCCATGCTTTCTTGTTGACGCTCCGCCGTGCCTCTTCAAACTGATATTTTTTCGATACATCTGTGCGGTTAACAGTCGTTGGTTTATCGTTCCAGAAACAAGCATACTCTCACTGAGGTGTTTCGATGAAAAAATATCCGGCAAAGAAGGACGACATCTCGATTGTGCTGTGTGGTGCCGCGGGGCAAGGCGTTCAGACGGTCGAACAACTCCTTACTCACGCATTCAAGCATTCGGGTTACAACCTCTTTTCCACCAAGGAGTACATGTCAAGGGTCCGGGGAGGGAGTAATTCCACGCAACTGCGTGTCTCATCAGAAAGGGTCCAGGCCTGTCTGGACAGAATCGATATCCTCTTTCCCCTGAACCGTGAGGCCCTGAGACATGTCGGGCACAGGATCACACCCGAGACCATTATCCTGGGGGAAAGGGAGAAGCTCATGGAACCCGGCGGTGGGGAAGACATCTCGATTATTGATATTCCCCTCTCGACCATTGCCTCCGAGATCGGGGGGGCAATATACGTCAATATCATAGTAACCGGGGTGATTGCAGCGCTCTTCGCCATCGACAAGGAAAACATAATCGATGACCTGAAGGAACGATTCTCTGAAGGGGGCAAGACGGTGATGACCCACAACATTCGTGCGATCAAACGAGGATATGAGATCGGCAGCGATCTGATAACATCCAGGGTCGTGTCAATTACCATCAGGAAAGATCCGAACGTCGCCGATCAGATCATTATCAACGGCGGTGAGGCCGTCGCCATGGGGGCGATTGCCGGCGGCTGTAATTTCATCTCTTCGTATCCCATGACCCCTTCCACATCTGTCCTGACGTTTCTCGCCCGGCAATCTAAGGAATTCGACATCATCGCGGAGCAGGCGGAGGACGAGATAGCGGCCATGAACATGGCGATAGGCGCGTGGTATGCCGGGGCAAGGGGGATGGTGACAACATCGGGGGGAGGGTTCGCCCTCATGACCGAGGGTCTGAGCCTGGCAGGGGCCATCGAATCGCCCATGGTGATTCACCTTGCCCAGAGGCCGGGTCCGGCAACGGGCCTGCCGACGAGAACGGAACAGGGCGATCTGGATCTGGCGCTCTACGGGGGGCATGGGGAATTTCCGCGTGTCATCTTCGCTCCGGGGACACTTGAGGAGGCATTTGAGCTGACTGCCGGGGCCTTCAACCTGGCGGATAAGTACCAGGTACCAGTCTTTATCCTGACCGATCAGTACTTCATCGATTCCTATTACAATATACCGAGGATCGACGTGTCCGACTTCAAAATCGAGCACCATGTAGTCCGGACGGAGAAGGGTTACAAACGGTATGCCCTAACCGAAAACGGCATCTCTCCCCGGGGGATCCCGGGAAACGGCAAAGGGTTGGTGGTCGTCGACAGTGATGAGCATGACGAAGAGGGGCATCTGACGGAAAATCACGATATCCGGGTCAGGATGGTGGAAAAACGCCTCAGGAAACAGGCCCTGTTGGCTCAGGAGGCGGTTTTGCCCACCCTTTTGGGGAAGACCAAGGGTACGACCATGATTGTCTGCTGGGGCTCCGTTTTGGCGATCGCGAGCGAGGCCGTCAAGCGCATCGGGCGGAGCGATATCTCTCTTATTCACTTCAGCCAGGTCTATCCGCTGCACCCCGATGCAGCCAAAATGCTGAGTAAAGCGGGACGGCTGGTAATTGTCGAGGGCAACGCTACATCGCAATTCTCGCGGATACTCAAGATACACGCCGGTATTGATATCGAGACGAAGATTACCAAGTACAGCGGTCTTGCCTTCTCGGTGGAGGAACTCGAGAGCAGGCTGCGCGAGGTGCTATAGAAAGGGGCTCATCATGGATATACGGTCTTATGACATGGGCGATATAGATATAGCCTGGTGTCCCGGTTGTGGCAATTTCGGCATTCTGAAGGCCCTGGAGGGTGCCCTTACGGAGATGAAAATCGAACCCGAGGGACTGGTCATGGTTTCAGGGATCGGACAGGCGGCAAAGATACCCCATTACATGAAATGCAATACCTTCAACGGCCTTCACGGAAGGGCGCTCCCCGCAGCGGTGGCCATAAAGGCCGCCAATCCTGGGCTTGTCGTCGTCGCCGAGAGCGGTGACGGCGACATGTACGGCGAGGGTGGAAACCATTTTCTCGCCACGATCCGCAGGAATCCGGATATCACCAATGTCGTCCACAACAATATGGTGTACGGCCTGACGAAGGGCCAGGCGTCACCGACAAGCCAGCGGGGCTTCGTGACGCCGGTACAGATTGGCGGCGTTATTCTCGAACCGTTTAACCCGATCGCCGTCGCCGTGGCGCTCGATGCGTCATTCGTCGCGCGGGCCTTTATCGACGATGTTGATATGACGAAGGAGATTATCAAGAAGGCGCTCTCACACAGGGGATACGCCCTGGTCGACATATTACAACCCTGTGTGTCGTTCAACAAGACCAACACGTACAAGTGGTTCAAGGATCATACCTATTATCTCGAAGGCTCCTACAACCCGGGCGACAGGGTACGGGCATTCGAAAAGGCCATACATTCGACAAAATTTCCCCTCGGCGTTATCTACACCAATCCCAAGAAGGCAACGTTCGAAGGGGGTCTCAATGTCTATGCCGAAGACAGTACGCCGGTCACTCGCAGGGAGAGGAATTTGAAAAAACTTCAGCAGTTTATAGACAAGAAGAGGAAACCATAACAAAAAGTTACAGCATTCCCCTAAAGGCTGTTATGGGGGAGTTTAAATTCTCTGTTTTTACGGTCATTCATGGGGAGGAGCTGCCATACGCATAATCTGGTATCGCCTCCCCTCCCCCGAATTCTCAGAAATACCGGCGAAAGATTGCCCGGCTAAAACCACTTCTCTTATAACGAAATGGTAAACAGTACTAATCCACCTTAATGATAACGCAATCGCCCTGGGCCAGACCTCCGCAGATACCGCAGGCACCGTAGCCGCCGCCCCGCCGTCTCAGTTCGTACATCATGGTCATCAGTATGCGTGCCCCGCTTGCTCCCACGGGATGACCGATCGCGATGGCACCCCCGTTGGGATTGGTCTTTTCGAGAAGAGCGCGCCATTTTGTCTCGTCCCCACCCGCCAGCATCTTGGTCGAAACCAGGGTTACCGCGGCGAAGGCCTCGTTGATTTCAATGACATCCATATCATCGATGGTGAGCTGGGCATTGTCCAATGCCTTCTGGATGACCTTCGCGGGAAGCTCCGCCATCGTACGGGGTTCGCTCGCTCCACTTGCCACGGAAACAATCGTTGCCAGTGGCGTGATCCCCATCTCTTCCGCCTTGGACCTTCTCATAATGATCATGGCGGCGGCTCCAGCATCAAGACCCGGGGCATTACCGGCGGTGACGGTTGGGCTCCCGTATATCGTCTTTAATTTTGCAAGGCCCTCTAATGTTGTAGTGGGTTTGGGGAATTCATCCCTATCAAAAATGATGGGGTCACCCCTTCTCTGGGGTACCTCAACGGTCATAAGCTCATCCGCGAATTTTCCCGCCTTGTCGGCCACGGCCCACTTCTGCTGCGACCCGAATGCCCACTTATCCTGTTCCTCCCGCGATATGCCATGCTCGATAGCAATCTCTCCGGCATCCCGTCCCAGAGGGGTATATTCACGGTAGGTGATGGGATTGAGATAATCCTGAACCAGAAGGGGCGCCATTCTCGATCCCCAGCGATGTCCGTTCATCAACAGCGGGGTGTTGCTCATATTCTCCGCCCCCACCGCCATACACGTATCCGCCTCATCCAGCAGGATGGCCCTGCGCCCCAGATGGATCGCGCACAGGGACGAGCAGCATGCCCGGTCTATCGTCAGTGATACCAAGTCCTGAGGCAGACCCGCGCGCAGGAGAGCCTGTCTTCCATTCACGTTGTCGTACAGGGCGGCCTCAGCCTGATCGCACATTCCATAATACAACTCATCCAGATCTTCACCCTTCAGACCCGAGCGTTTCAGGCTCTCTTTAATAACCAGTGTACCAAGATCCGTGCTGTGAATCTCCTTCAGTGTTCCTGCAAACTTGCTGAACGGTGTCCTCACACCGCTTACAATAACAACATCATCTTTATTACTCACTTTTTAGCCCCTTTCGTTTTTTAATAACCAAACCGCTTCACCTATACTGATTTACAAGCCGCGATGAAAGCTCCTGTCTGTGTTCTTGCTTGCCTTCCATGGTAACGCGAGATATATGAAGAGAACAAAAAGATCAAGAGGTAATTTTTCACCTTGATCCGTCGATACAAAATATTCAGAAAGGATTAGACCGAATACGAATCATTTCATAGACCCCTATTTGCAGTTCCACGATGACCGTTAGTGTCTCTTGGCCTGTGAGCCTTGGCATTAGCACTCTCATAAAAGATTGCTCCCGCAGGACTAACGACTTCATAAAAGTATAGGAGGTAAAAAAATGAATGATTTTAGTCAAATGGACCGAACGTTTCATGTCATTATGAAGCGCATGGTTAAGACGGGTCAGGCACCGCATTATACAGAAATTGCACAGGAGTTGGGGATTTTACCGGATGAGGGGAGAAAGGCGCTCCATGCCCTTTTTGCCGCGGGGATTCCCGGCTGGCTTTTTTCGGATACAGACCTGATAACCTCCTTTGCACCTTTCAACAACCTTCCCACCCAGTTTCGGATCACCATTGATGGTGAGCAGAAATGGTTCGGTCAATGAGCTTTTGAATCGCTGGCGGTCTGCTGGCTTTTCCCTGGCAAAACCATTCGGATCGACTCACCATGTCTGGACTGTGGAGAGCCGATACGCGTAGAAATTAAAGACGGGGCCATTCAAAAAGAGGAGCCGAAGGGGGTGATTGGTCATGTATCTGTTCCCTTTGTTAAATGGCTGCAGAACGTCCCCTATGCCTGAAGTACCATGCTTTTCTTCCGGTCGGAAGAACACCTTCGAAACTGGCCTGGATTTGTTCCGGAAAGCCGGGAGGGAATCATTTCGTTGCCTGATCTGGTCAAGCTTTTTTCCGGAAACTATTTTAAACGGCGCATGGACCCGGATTACGTTTCCCATCTCCGGGAGTATGGCTCCGAATTTATCAATGATCTTAAGAGTCTTGAAAACTCTGGATCCTTTTGGAAGGTATAAAGTACGGTCCCCAGAGGAGGGCTGGCGGCACCCTAGATGCGTGATATGGACACCAAAATACCTCAGAAACTTGCGACTGGTGGACTGAATTGGAAAAGGGGCGTCCGTTCAACAGGATTGATTGCCCTGAGTGTCTATATCTTTTTTCTGCTCTACGGCATTTTTTTCGGGGATCGCCTCATTTTTCAGCCTCAACCATCATCATATACGGATACTAACCAGATACTCAAACTGAAAACCATAAATGGCGCAATCATTTCAGTCCTCTATCTGCCCAATCCCGGGGCGGCATATACGATTTTGTACAGTCATGGGAATGCCGAAGACTTGGGTAATATTCGGGAGGTCCTTAACCAATTCCACCAACACGGCTTCTCGGTGATCGCGTATGATTACAGCGGCTACGGCACGAGCTCCGGAAAACCTTCAGAGGATGCCTCTTATGCCGACATTTCAGCTGTCTATGAATATGCCGTTCGGGAGATTGGCCTTCGCCCAGAAAATATACTGCTCATTGGGAGATCAGTTGGTGGCGGCCCCTCTCTCGATCTGGCGGTCAGGAAAACCGTCGGAGGCCTGATTCTCGAAAGTTCATTTGTGTCAGCATTCCGGGTAGTCACAACCGTTCCTCTCTTTCCAGTTGACAAGTTTAACAATCTCAACAAGATCAAAGCCCTTTCCTGCCCCGTCCTCGTCATCCACGGAAAACAGGATTCCATTATTCCTTTCTGGCACGGAGAACGGCTCTATGATGAGGCAAATCCTCCGAAAATGAAATTCTGGGTTGATGCGGCACGCCACAATGATGTTATGTGGAGTGCGGGGAAAGAATATTGGGATACAGTTGAACGGTTTGTAGCTCTCGTTGAGGACCGGCTAGAGAATTGACGTAAACTACGGACAAGGTAATCGATGAAATCTGTTAAACGGGGGCCTGCCCTTTTGGCCTTCTGTTGTGGGAAGGTCTATAGGGTCTTCTTGTCTTGTGGGATTGTTCAGCCGCGGCCTCGGTATCTCCCTGAAGAGGATCCTTCCCTATCCACAGAGGGACGACCTTCTGCTTTCGCATAAGCGTCCGCAGATTGGGAAGGTCGCGCTTGGTCAAGAAGGTAAGGGCCTTGCCCTTTCTACCCATTCTTCCCGAACGTCCTGTACGATGGGTATACTGTTCCCCGTCTCCCGGGAAATCCCAATTTATCACATGCGATACATTGGAAAAGTCCAATCCCCGGCCGGCGACATCGGTGGCTATCAAGTAGCGCACCTTGTTGTTCCGGTAGTGCCTATAGATAGAAGAGCGCTTGTCCTGGCTCAGTCCTGCGTGGATATACTCTATATTCTTAAAGTCTTTCTTCATATTTTTGAAGAGGGCATCCACCCTGTGACGGGCGTTGCAGAAGATGATCGCCTGGGTGATATCCTCCTCTTCGAGATATCGTATCAGCTCCGCCTCTTTGTTTTTCGAGTTCAGGTATTCGAAATAATGTTCGATGCTCTCAGGGGATGGTCTGTCGTTTATAAGAGAAATATGCTGAGGGTTATGGAGCGTCTTGTCTACCAGTTTCTTTATTTCGTCATCCATCGTAGCGGCAAAGAGGAGCGTCTGGTGTTCCTGAAGGATGCAGGACATGATAAACTCGATATCTTCCAAGAAGCCTACCTTCAAAAGTTCATCGGCCTCATCCAGTATAACGCATTTGATGTGGGACAGGTTGACCGTCCCGTCATACATCAGATCGATAAGCCGCCCCGGCGTCGCGACAAGGATATGCACCTTGTGATTGAGCTTGGCTGTCTGGATGCTCTTACTGAACCCTCCGTATACCGCGAAGGGAACAACATCGGTCTTAACCGCGACACTATGGATATCATTCACATACTGGATGCACAATTCACGGGTCGGAACGATGACGAGGGCCTGGATGGCGTTAAGGGTCGTATCAACCTTTTGAATGAGGGGGATTGCGCAGGCCGCCGTCTTTCCGGAACCGGTCTCGGCAAGGGCACAGAGGTCCTTGCCGGCGGAAATCACCGGATAAGACGCCTCCTGAATGGGCGTCATCTCATCATACCCCAGTTTCACGATTGATTCGGAGATGTTGGGGGGGAGGTTTAATTCACTGAATTTCATCTAGGATTTCTCATGTATCTGGCGGGACTATACATGATCAGGTTCCTTTTATCAATATAATTTTCTAAGACCTTGAATAACGATAAAACAGGGTTCTCCTCCCGATTAGTTGATGCAAAAGATTCAAGGATTCAGGGGGTCGAGTGCTTTGTAAATTGCTAAACATAGCTGACAGGACCTTTGCCAAACTTTTAACTATTTATAATTCTTGAACATTTTACTTGAACCCTTGACCACTTGAATCCTTATGATCCTATCATCTCTTTTGGAGATGACCCTAAAACGGGGGCTAGTATGCCGATTTGCCGATAAAAAAGCGTTCGGGATCGTAGGACCTCAAAAGCATAAGCTCTTCATCGGTGGGCATCTCCTGCCCCCAATCCGCTTATCCCGTGTCGCCTTCTATGATGGCGCCACATTCTTCACAGCGGTATCGGACAGTTGCCCCCTCCGGCGCTGCTATCTTCTCAAAGTCATACCTTCTCTCGCCACTTGTCTCAAAACATTCAGGGCACCACCCTTTTTTCAGTTCATCGACCGCGATTGTCAGATGGCAGTGTCGACAGCGCACCCTGTCATTGTCTTCGGAGAGCAATACGAGCTGACTGTGTCTGCAGGAATTCATGGCGACAAATCCGATCCCCCCTTGGAATGTATCTGTTTAACCTTCGTTCCTCAGATTTGTCAAAGATTAATTCCACGGTGACAGGGTACATCGTTATTCATTTCCGGAGGAGAGGATCGAAAGGTCTTTTTATTGACAGTCCGGAGCCTTTACCCTATAGTACGCCTGCTTTTTCCGGAATAATAATTCGCACATACCCGGGGGCATGAAATGAACAAAACAAGGCATCCCACCTCTTCCGACCTGGCAGGGTTCTTTAAACCAAAGAGTATCGCCATTATCGGTGTCTCCCGGAGTGTTTCCAGCTTCGGGGGAATGAGTTTTTTGAATCACTTTCTCAAGGCCGGATATCCGGGGACTATCTACCCGATCAACCCCAGAGCTGACGACGTTCAGGGGATCAGGGCCTATCCTGATCTGGCATCGCTCCCGGAGATTCCGGATCTCGTCATGATAGCGATCCAGGCCCCTGCCGTGCCCACCATCCTCGAGGAGTGCGGCCGCCTGGGAATCAGGTACATCCACATCCTCTCCGCCGGGTTCAGCGAACTCGGGACAGAGGAGGGAGCAATACTCGAGAAACGGGTGGCCTCCATCGCGGCCGAGCATAATCTTCTTATCATGGGGCCGAACTGCATGGGGCCATACTGTCCCGCCGCAAAAGTGACGGCCTGGGGGGCCATTCCGGGAAAGGACGGCGGTCTCGGAATCATCTCTCAGAGCGGCGGCATAACGCAGAGGCTGACCGAGCAGGTCTCATCACTGGGCGTGGGGGTGAGCAAGGCGGCCAGCATCGGAAATGCTGCGGTCCTCGACAGCCCTGACTACCTCGAGTACATGGCCGACGATGATGACATCGATGTTATCGCGATGTACCTGGAGAGTGTCCGGGACGGGAGGCGCCTCTTCGAACTTGCCCAGGGCGCAACACCTCGGAAACCCATTGTCCTCCTGAAGGGAGGGCAGACACAGGTGGGGGCCGCCACGGTGGCATCCCACACGGGGAGCATGGCGGGCAACCAGTGCCTGTGGAATGCCTTCTTCGAGCAGACGGGCGTCACCCCCGTATCATGCATGAACGAGTGGGCGGATGCGATTCTGGCATTTTCATCCCTTCCGGAGACCGCTGGAGACGGCGTCTTTATCATCGGCGGGGGTGGCGGAAACAGCGTTATCTTCTCCGACGGCGCCGTCAGGGAAGGACTCACCGTTCCATCACTGTCCCCCGAGAGCATGGAAGTGATCCGTCCTATGGTTCCCGTGGCGGGGAGTATAGCCGGCAATCCTCTCGATCTGTGGGAGACCTTTGTGAACGGCGACCGCCTGTGCGATCTTCTGGATGTGGCGTACCGCGACCCGCACGTCCACATGGTGATCGTCGATCGTCTGATTCCGCGCATAGCCTTTCACAGCGCCGAGATGCCCGATCCGACCCCCGGAATAATCGATTTTATACGGACCTGCGATAAGAGAAAGCCGACGGTCTTCACCATCGACTATGATGGAGGCGACCTGGAGCTGAACGCTCAGGGAGCGGCCCTCAGGTGCCGCTTCTGCGAAGCGGGAATCCCCGCTTATCCATCATTCGAGAGGGCTATCCGCGCGCTCGCCCATTTTCAGAGATATCACCATCGGCTGCAGAAGAGGACATCGAGGAATCAGAGTTTTTCAGAGGGTGCGTAAACCCGATAGTTGTAAGGATTGCTGAACCCTATCCTCTCATATACCGGCCTCCCCAT
>JAUSPK010000211.1 GCA_030655735.1 Syntrophales bacterium
GCAGGAGGAGGGCAAGATCAAATCTTTTTTCCTTCAGCTCATCGGCAAGGCGTATCTTTCCCCCGATCCCGTCATGCATGCCGGGACTCTGGAAGACAATAACATCGTCAATATCGGGGCAGGCCCGGTAGAGATCCACCACCCAGGGTTTTGCCAGGACCGCTATCCGTGCCCCCGGGAAGGTTTGTCGGACGGATGACACCGCCGGAAGGCTCATAATGACATCCCCGATCCAGTTGGTCCCCCGTATCAGTATCGTTTTGATACCCTCAGGGACGATATCCCTGGATCTTCTTACCTTCAGTAAAGCGTTTGTCATTCTGGTACGGCCTGTCCTTTTGGTCTTTCAGTTATCTGTGATTTCTTGGTTTTCCATCTCTGATGGAGCCAGAACCACTGTTCGGGGTGTCTCCTGACGTGTTCTTCGAGGATATTTGTAAATCTCTTTGTGTTTTCAAGGATATCTCTGTCGTAATCATCGGTCCTCACAATCTCAACCTCCGGCTCGATAACTACCCGGTACCTTCCATCCCGCAGCCTGAATGCAAATGCGGGGAGGACAGGCGCACCCGTCTGGAGCGCGAGGGCGGCAAGGCCTTTGGTGGTCGACGCCGGTCTGCCAAAGAAATCCACGAACACCCCCTCCGTCCATGAGACATTCTGGTCTATGAGGATACCGACGCTCTTCTGCTTGTTGAGGAGCCGGACGATTCTTCTGGCTGCCCCCCCTTTGGGAAGGAGCTTGTTCCCTGTATGGCTTCTGACCCTGTCAACGATATCTCTCATCACGGGATTATCCAGTTCACGGTACACGATATACAGTGGGTCAAACAGGACAGCGCAGGCGGCCGCCATAACCTCCCAGTTTCCGAAATGTCCCGTAAAGAGTAAAATGCCCTTATCCTTTTCGTAGGCCCTCACATAGTGTTCCAATCCCTCGGACTCAAACCAGTCCACCAGATTCTCCATCGTCAGGGAAGTGATATCGAAAAACTCCGCGGCGACGATTCCCAGGTGTCTGTAAGAATCCCTGGCAATCCTCGTCAGTTCAGAAATATCCTTTTCGGGAAATGCGCGCGTGAGATTGTGAAGAACGATCAGCCGGTTCTTTTCGGAAAAGTGGTAGAACAGGATGGCCAGGGCCTTGAACAGGGCCTTCCTTATTCCCAGGGGGATACCCCCGAATATGATAAAAATCGTTCTTGTTGTCAGTGTCTCTCTCTTCATATCTTTAACTGTGTAAATATACACTCCTCAAATGACGGACTGGAGGGAATCACCTCCATGTTAATTCTAAGCAGGTACACATCCTGGAAGAAATCAGGGAACCGGGCCAACCTGATGCCGTCCTTTTCCGTGGTCACCATAATCTGAGCACCACAATCGCGGCAGGCCGTCCGGATATGCTCAACGTCTCCTGCGGTATACACATGATGATCCGGGAAGGAAACAAACGAGGCAATCTCCCCGCACAGGGGTTCCAGTATCTTTCGGAAACCGTCCGGCTGCGCTATGCCTGAAAATGCGCATACCCTCTTTTCCTTCAGGTATCCGAGCTGGAAGATATCATGCGCCCGTCCTTTCACAAGATCAACCGGTCTTCGGCGGCTGCTAAAAACGGGAACCTGAGGGATTTCCCCTCGAGGAGGATCGCCTGCCTCTACCGTTGAAGTCATTATCACCATGTCGGCCCTGCGCAGGGCCCTCAGCGGCTCACGCAGCCCCCCGCGCGGAAGTATAAACCCGTTTCCGAAGGGGCGCTCACTGTCTAAGAGAACTATGTTGATATCCCGGGACAGACGGCGGTGTTGGAATCCGTCATCAAGAATCAGTACGTCCGCGCCGAAGCGTTCAACGGCTACCCTTCCCGTAAGAGACCTTTCCTTGCCGACAATGACGGGAACATCCCTCACCCTCTCGGCCATCAGCACGGGTTCATCCCCCGCCTCATCCGGCCCCATCAGTATATCATGCCCGTCCGACACCACGCTTGCGGGTCCCTGTCCTTCTCTCTTTCCCCCATACCCTCTGCTCAGTATGGCCGGTCGGTACCCCTCCCGTTTGAGCATGCCGGCAAGCATGATGACCATGGGGGTCTTCCCGGTGCCTCCGACGGTTATATTTCCCACACTGATAACCTTGCATCCCATCCTCTGCGCCGCGAATATGCCTGCATCATAAAAAAAATTGCGGAGGCTTACAATGCCGCGATACACAAGGGAGGCTAGCAAAAGCGGCAAATACCGCAACAGCCTTCTGTCGTCACGAAATATCCGGGAAGCAACATCGTTTAGTTTTGCCATATTGGGCTCGCCACTGACGGTCTCGTAAAACGTTTCATTATCCCGGCTATTAGGAATAATAAGAGGAACCAACGTATAGCGGTCTAAAAACGAGGGTCCAACGGTTCAATGATTTTTCAACCTGAAACCTGAGTTACCCTATCATCTCGCATGCGAGATGAGCCGCTCGTTGAGACGCCCCTGGGCCCCCCAGCATGGCGCCCACGGCCTGCAGATCCCTCTTCATTCCCTCCATTCTGGAGCGACTGGTAAGGATATCGGTCACTTCATCAGCCATTCTTTCGGGCGTTGCCTCCCCCTGTATGAGTTCGGGAACGATCCTCCTGCCCGCTATCAGGTTGACCAGACCAATATGATCAATGTGAACAAGCATCCTCCCAATAATATATGAGATGGGGGAAACCTTGTAGACGATAATCATGGGCACACCGAGAAGCGCCGTCTCCAGAGTGGCCGTCCCTGAGGCCACGACAGCGACATCGGCCACACCGACAACATCATACACATCTCCCTGCGTGATTCTGATCTCAACCTCCTGCCGACCCACCAGTCCCTGAACAAGATCGTAGGGAAGGGTTTCCGCGAGGGGGAGAACAAACTGGATGGCAGGGATTCTTTCCTTCAGGGTCGCTGCCATCTCGAGCATTGAAGGGAGGAGACGGGTCACCTCGCCCTTTCTGCTTCCGGGCATCAGAGCCACTGTCGTCAGGCCTTCCTGCAATCCGAATTTCTTCAGCGCCTCTCCGCGCGCATACGTCCTTTTGACCGTATCCAAGAGCGGATTACCGACGAACCGGGCGTCCAAGTCTACCGCTTTATAGACCTCCTCTTCAAAGGGGAGTATCAGCGCCATACGGTCTACATATTGTTCGAGGGTGTATATCCTCTTCTTCCTCCATGCCCATACCTTGGGACTGATATAGTAAAAGACCTTGATCCCATTCTCGCTTGCAAACTTTGCCAGGGAAAGATTGAAGCCCGGATAATCTATCAGGATCAGGAGCCCTGGTCTGGATTGTTTCAGTGATCTTTTAAGCTCGCGCCTGACCTTGAGGATAAAGCCCAACCGGGGCAGAATCTCGGTGACTCCCATAACGGCCATCTCGGACGAATGGGCAAGCAGACGGACACCGGCCTCTTTCATCCTTTCGCCCCCCACTCCGCAGAAGGACAGTCCGGGGCTGATACTGCGCATCGCCCTGACAAGCTGAGCCCCGTGCAGGTCGCCCGACGCCTCCCCCGCTATGATCATTATGGTAGTTTTTTCTGGTTGCATGATTCCGGGATTATCCATACCGTGAGATGAAAGACAAAGCTGGGAGGGGTAATAAGGTAGAAACGATCAAGGCAAACCGGATGCCCCCTCTTCTTTTCTCCTTTCCACCCGCGCCTCCTCCATGCTCACACCTCTGTAACCAGTAATCGAGAATCCCGGTTAAAACATAGAGAGGACAATAAGATGGCAAACTCGCGTAAGGGCTACCGGCAGACTCCCCTTTCGGCTTTCTCGATGAATTCTACAAAGTGATCCACCTCGGGTGAATCCTTGATCTCCTCCCGTATCTTTTCCGCAGCCGTGGAGAGCAGTAGTGACGACCGGAAGATTATCCGGTACGCCTTTTTCAGGCACCCCACCGTCTCCTCCGAAAATCCCCGTCTATTTAAACCGATACGATTGAGACCATACACCCGGGCATGATTGCCGGCAACCGTCACATACGGAGGAACATCCTGCGTTACCACGGATGCCCCGCTGATCATGGCATGGCAGCCAATACGGGTGAATTGATGAACACCCGACAGCCCCCCTATGATGGCATAATCTTCAACATGTATATGCCCCGCCAGGTTGGCGGCATTCGCCATGACGATATTACTACCCAGCTTGCAGTTATGGGCCACGTGACAATATGCCATCAGGAGATTATTGTCTCCGATACAGGTCATGGCTATATCGGCAGCCGTCGCCCGGTGTATGGTGACAAACTCCCGGATCGTATTGTTATTGCCGATGACAACCCCGCATTTCTCCCCCTTGAACTTCAAATCCTGGGGGGGAGCACCGATGGACGCGAACTGGAATATGCGACAGTTGTCCCCTATCTTCGTGGGACCTTCTATCACGGCATGCGGGCCTATGGTGGTCCCCTTCCCTATCTGTACATCCTCACCTATAATACTGTACGGACCTATCTCAACATTCTCTTCAACAACAGCCTGGGACGACACAATGGCCGTGGGGTGGATACCCATAATCTCCATTACTCCTTATTATCACCAGGATAAACTATTTTTCCGTTCCTTTTATCTTCTCTTCCAGCTTTGCTACCCTTTTAAGTAGAGAGTTGACGGCCTTTCTCATCTCGGGCAGGTACGGCCTGCACGCCTGTGCCCGGAGCCACGAAAGGTGTGGCATGAGGGGAGTTCCTGATACTATCTGGTTGGGAGAGACATCTTCGTGAACACCCGACTGACCTCCGACCATGACATTGTCTCCGATGGTGATGTGCCCGGCGACGCCGACCTGTCCCCCCAGTATCACACTCTCCCCCAGTTTTGTGCTGCCGGCGATGCCGGCCTGTGCGACGATAATAGAGTTTTGACCGATGACGACATTGTGGGCGATCTGCACCAGGTTATCGATCTTGACCCCCTTCTGTATCCAGGTCTTCCCCAAGGTCCCCCGATCTATCGTGGTGTTTGCCCCGACCTCGACATCATCATCTATCTGCACGATTCCCACTTGCGGTATCTTGCGGTTATCGGCCCCCGGATTTGCAAAACCGAATCCGTCCGCCCCCACAATGACCCCCGCGTGAAGAATCACCCGTT
>JAUSPK010000213.1 GCA_030655735.1 Syntrophales bacterium
TCCGTGCCGCCACCTCCGGACTGCTCGCCCGGCGCGCCAGTATATGGGCCGTTCCAATCATCTCCGTATTCTCGCCGAACATGACCGTCGCCCCGCGGTCCACCAGCCAGTCCGATACGGCCCCCATCGCGACGTTCGCGGTGACACCCGACATGGCATCGGATCCTCCGCATTCGATGGAAACCAGGAGGTCTTCCCATGCAATCGCCTCTCGTTTCTGTTTCGCTAATTCTCTCAAGTAGCCTTGTGCGGCCTTAATCCCCTTCTCCGCCGTCCTAAGTGATCCTCCATCATCCTGGACATTCAGGATCGTCAAAGGCTTGCCGATCCCTTCGAGCTGCGGCGCCAGGGCCCTGACATTGGAGATCTCGCACCCCAGGCCAATCAGGACGACGGCCCCGACGTTGGGATTCCGTATCATCCCCGTCAGCACGCGGAAGAGGATCTCCAGATCGCGCAGTCCTCCCCGGCCGCATCCGTGACCGTGAGTGACGCAGATCGCCTCGGGGACCTCCCGCGATATACGATTGACAACACCGTTGACACAGGAGACCGTGGGCATCACCAGGACGTGGTTTCGTATCCCCACGCGCCCGTCGCTCCGACGGTATCCGCTGATCGCTCCTACTTCTTCCATCGCTCACTCTCCAGATTATGGGTGTGTACCCAAGCGCCGCGCCTGATCTCCTGCGCGCTCACGCCTACCACTTCACCATACTTGACGATCTCTTCCCCCACTGCGATATCGCGGAGGGCCACCTTGTGGCTCGCCGGTACCGCCTCTTCGGCGGCAAATTTCTCCACCCCGGGGGACAGGACCTCCTCCCCGGCAGCAAGGTCGCGGAGGGCCACGCCCACGTTGTCCCGCCCGTCAATGATCAACACGTTGTATCGCACGGCATCACCTCATACCTTGGGAGTCTTCATGTACTGCATGGTCCCGTCCTGGATCACGGCGACCCGGGCATCTCCGGGGTAATCCCCCTCCAGGAGGGCGAGCGCCTCCGGCCAGCTCTTTACAATGGTCGCGTCGTCGATATGGCAGACCAGATCGAGCATCGTCCGGTCCGGATGAGGGGCCACGATAATAAGCCGCTTCATGACGGCCTGCAGAAACCCCTGCCCCGCGATCTTGGATTCAAAGTGACGTCCCCCGTAGTCGGTCCCCCAGCCCCGCATGACGTAGTGAGGGACCTGCCCCTCAGGCGCGTCGGAGATGAGAACCGCCGTGCCCGACCCGCCCGGCTTCAGGGCCATCAACGACAGAAGGAGGGAGATAGCCGATTCGTTCGCCTTTCCATCGGCGTTGCAGACGGCAATATCGTATCCGGTCGCGTGGGGGATGCCGTAATGTTCCTTCCCCTCCTGAGCACCGGCCTCGTGGGTGGCCCTGAAGGCTCCGGCATAGAGATTGGCAATCTCCCCCCGCCGGTTGATCAGGCAGTCTATCTTAAAGTTCAATCCCGCCAAGTCTCCGGCGGCATCGCACTCGGCGCGCATGATGTTGTTATCAAAGTTGCCCAGGCCGGTCCGGCTGTAATCCCGGTGGAGCTGGTTGTGAAACTGATTGATCGATTCGATCCCGGCAATTCCGGGGAGGACGATCTTCGCGCCCCCGCCGAACCCCACGTGGACGTGGGCGGTGATGCAGCCGATGCCGATCCTGAGATCGCAGTTCATGAACTCACGATTGAGCCAGATCTCCACCCCCGTGGGCGTTCGCCCCACCCGGACGGTGTTCTGAAAGGGGTCGTGGTTGTAGACGGCATAGTTTTCCACGATATGGTCTCCCAGCTTCTTCCGGGCATTGATCATGTCGTAGGCGCCGTGGCTCCCCAGGGCCCAGATGAACCGGATCTGATCCTTCTTCATCCCGGCCCGGTGAAGGGTCTCGAGGACAACGGGCGCAATGTCCTTGACCGGCGTGGGACGAGTCATATCGTCAAAGACGATCACCGCCTGCTTCTTCCCCTGTGCCAGTTCCTCGAGGGCCGGGCCTTCGATCGGATGTTCGACCCTGTCCTTAATCTCGTCCGGCGAAAGACCGGGCCTGTCGAATCCGGGAGACGTGAGATTGTCCACCTCCCATCTATCGGGGAAGGTAAGCTCCCATTCCTCATTTTCATACCAGAGACGGGACGGGATCGAGATCTTCTTCATCGCTGTGTCCTTTCGTGTGAGGCGGCGGGTTCCTATCCGATCAGGATCACCATCAGCCGCCGCGGACCGTGCATCCCCTTGAAGGGTCTCCCTTGGATATCAGCGGTCATACTCGGTCCGGTAGTGAACGTGACGTGAGAAGGGATGTCCTTCGTATCGCCGTATATCGCTCCGACCGCCTGTTCGTAGGTGGGGACCATCCGCGTGGCGGGGACCAGGGCGATGTGCATGATAGGGGCGAGGGAGACCAACCGCGGCTGTTGTTCGTCATGCACGATGACGAGCGTTCCCGATTCGGCAACGGCGTAATCGGCGCCGGTGATCCCGGCCTGGACTTCATCAAAGACGGCGTCCCGGAAGGAATCCCTGTCATCAAAATCCCGCGGCGTCAAAACCGCGATTCCCCGCTCCTTCCCCCAGGCGGGCAGATCGAGCGGCGAGACAACTTTATCCGTCGATATCATCACCTTCTGCAGCCCCTCTCCAGCGGCGATCTCCGTGAGCCGGGCGACCGCCTCCCTGCCATCACTGACCCGGTACACGACGCCCTCCTCCAAGGTCAGTTTCTCGATAAAGGTCGCGATCATCTGCTCCCTGTCAAGAGACAGCTCTCTCAGGGGGGGCATATCCGGCCGGGGTTCCATCGCGGTCTTTGGAACCTCTTTGAGTCTCCCCAGGATGTCTTCCCGCGCGTTTTGTTCCACTTTTATCCTATCCTAACCCGGACAATCCGGAAATCGATATTCACAAATCGGGCAAGGATTATGGGATTAAGGATTAAAGGATTATTTTCTTACTCCTTACTCCTTACTCCTC
>JAUSPK010000215.1 GCA_030655735.1 Syntrophales bacterium
AAAGTGCCGCCGCCCTCACAGGGGTTGAGATGAAGGAACTGGAGAATATCTTTGCATTGTTGCTTCTCGGGTCTTTCATAGGGCTCCCCTCTCCCCCCTCCTTCCTGGCGGTCGAATTGCTCCCCTTCATGGAACGGGAGTTGAAGGTCCTGAACAGCCGGGCAGAGGACGCGGGGGATATGCTGGCAGAGATGGTCGGAACCATAGGTATTGCCTGAATGAAGATACTCTTTTTTACGGGAAAGGGCGGCGTCGGAAAATCAACTATGGCGGCGGCGGCGGCATGGCAGCTCTCCCAGAAGGCCCGCGTCCTGATAGTCTCTCTGGACCCGGCGCACAACCTCGGTGACATCTTCGGGGTTGTCATCAAAAACGGGAAAAAGAAATTCACGAAAACGCTCTTTTTGAGCGAGATCAATCTAAAAAAACTGTCACGGGAATACCTGGAACGGGAGACTGATGTCCTTTCCAGCACTTACAGCTATCTGAAGATACTGAATCTCGACAGCTATTTTTCCATACTCAAGTACTCTCCCGGCATAGAGGAATACGCCCTCCTGACGAGCATTGAAAAGACCATACGGGATGAAACCGGGTTCGACTATATCATCTTCGATACCCCCCCGACGGGGTTGACGCTCAGGTTTCTGGCCCTGCCGAGGGTGACCATAACCTGGATCGACCGCCTGATGCAGATACGGCGTCAGATCCTCGAAAAGCGCTACACCATCCACCGGATCAGGGGCACATTGGACTCGGAAGAGACCATACTTGACTATAAAGAGGCTGACGACGACATCCTGAAAAGGTTAGAAAAACTGAGCGATAATTATCATGCCCTGGACGGGGCACTCCGCGGCAGTGACTGCCATGTCGTAGTGGTGTTCAATCCCGACATACTCTCCCTCAAGGAATCGAAACGGCTGATCGAAGGCCTCAGCGAGCTTCACCTTCCCTTGCGCCTGCTCATAGACAACAAGGTAACCGAAGCAAATAGTGAGATGGCGGGGTATGTTGAAAAAGAGATGAAGGGGATGGCGAAGGATGTCTCCATCAAGCGCATACAGCTGGCAAATACTCTCCTTGACGGGAGGAAGGGCACCCTGTATGATGTACCCGAAAGTATTATTCCTGACTCCTGGTAACTGTTGAATCTATGTTCAAATACGAGCACATTTTAACGCAACCCATCTTTTTTCTCTTTGTCGCGTTTTCATTTCTCCTGACGTTCGGTTACTTCTGGGGGAGAAGACACAACAGGGAAATATTTCTCAGCGCCTTTAATGATCTAATGGAGGTGTTCCACCCCGATGACCAGACCTTTACCAATATCGGAGGAGCCATCGGGTACCATGCCAATCTCTTCATCAGAAAGAAGGGTGCGTTCCTGTCGCGCGTTGATGCCACCATTACCATGCTTCCACGACATTCATGGCTTTATCTTCCTATATCAAAACTCATAAGAAAGTATGACAGATTATTTATAGAACTGTATGTCAAGAATAAACCTGAGGAGGAGTGCCACCTCATAGAGAAACAATATTCGCGATTTGCCGGCGCAAGGATAGCCGGCGCAGGGCGCTTAAACAGAGAGACAGTGACATGGGGGACGTATACCTTTTATCTGTATTATGAGACCATGGAAACTCATACCCGCTTTATGGATTTTATCAATCGAAACCCTGATCCGGGTACTATCAGACATATTGCGATTGTTCCCGACCAGAAAAAGTGCTTCATCTTCATGATACCCCGAAAGGGGCAGGTGGCACAGTACCTGTCCCCGGTTTACCGGTGGCTTCCCTCTGTTGTAAAAAAATCGTAAGAACTTTTTTTACCGAAAGGAGATCGGCCGTATGGACATACTATCCGGAAACGAACTCAAGTCTTTAATGCGTGAGCAGATTGGAATATGTGTTTCCATCTATATGCCTTCGATTAGAAAGGGAGCTGAGATACAACAGAACCAGATACGATATAAAAACCTGCTGCGTGATGCCGAAGATCGCCTGCTCTCAATCGGCGAATTGCGCCCATCGGAGATAAAAGAGATGCTCGCGCCGGCACAGGAACTTTCGGGGAATATACCCTTCTGGCACAACCAGAGCGATGGGCTTGCCCTCTTCCTGTCAGAGGAATCATTCATCTATTATAGGCTGCCGCAGAGCTTCGCGGAACTGGTGGTCATAACCGATCGCTTTCACATCAAACCCCTGATACCGCTCCTGGCCCCTGATACGGAATTTTCCATTCTAGCAATCAGTCAGAAGAACGTCCGGTTCCTGAAATGTTCGTTGCAACAGGTAAAAGAAACGGACATCAGAGGCATCCCGGAAAATATTGACGAGGCACTGAATCTTGACGATTTTGAGAAGCGTCTCCAGCGGCATACGGGCACCGAAGATATGAAGGCAAAAATACTACAGTATTTTCAGCTCGTTGACAAGGGGCTGCGCGAACTCCTGAGAGACAAAAAGTCGCCTCTTATCTTCGCTGGGGTGGATTACCTGTTCCCCATATACAGAGAGGCGAACACCTATCCGCACCTCACTGACAAGTGGATATCCGGAAATCCGGAGGGGTTGAGTGCGGAGAGGTTGAGCGATATGGCGTGGCCGATTGCAGGGGATATCCGGAAGACAAAGAGGGCGGATGCACTGGGAAAATACAAGCAAAACGCCGGGACCGGGCTCACCTCCAGCAATGTTGGAGAGGTCGTCCGGGAGGCTTCTCACGGGCGTGTCGGCATACTGTTCCTCACGGTAGGTGTCCAGCAGTGGGGAACCTTCGACCCCACTACCGATAAGGTCAAGCTGGAGACAGATGCCGGGCCCGGGAATGAAGACCTGCTGGACCTGGCGGCCATACAAACGATCCTGAACGGAGGGGTAGTATATCCGATCAGACAGGAAGAAATGCCGGATGATGCATCCCTCGCCGCCATCTTCCGCTATTGATCGCGTATCCCCGTCGGGGGATTGAGGTTCCCGGAGGATATTGTAAAAACGACACGGCCCTTATTAAGATTGCCGGAGGAAGATACGATAGAAGAAACACCGAACGAGAGCAGCCAAAAACCCATTCTGGAATATCCCTGCCGGTGGGCCTATAAAGTAATAGGCTCCGATAAGGGGGAAATGGAAAAGGCCATAGAGGAAATTATCCAGGGGCACACCTGTACAATCACACCTTCCAATACCAGCAAGACCGGAAAATACCACTGTCTGAACCTCGAGATGCTGGTTAATGACGAAGGGCACCGCACGGGGATATATGATAGATTGT
This sequence comes from Syntrophales bacterium, assembly GCA_030655735.1. Taxonomy (GTDB): domain Bacteria; phylum Desulfobacterota; class Syntrophia; order Syntrophales; family UBA2210; genus UBA6078. The sequence continues at coordinate 3,286 of JAUSPK010000215.1, forward strand.
GTGGTCATCCTGCGATCAAAATGGTCTTATAAGGGCTTATACGCGGCCCGGGCTCCCCAAGGGCTGGGAACTTGTGATGTTATAACAAATGGAATGGGAAAGAAGGGTAATTGCAGATGCTCACCATAGAGAACAGTATGCTGGTCGTGATTGATATACAGGAGAGCCTCGCGCGGGTGATGCACGGGAAAGATGCCCTGTTAGAAAACCTTCAGAAGATCATCAAGGGCGCCGGAATCCTGGATATTCCGATGATTGTTACGGAGCAGGTCCCTGAGAAACTGGGCGTCACGATCCCGGAGATATCGCCCCTGCTGGATACCGTCAGCCCCATCTCCAAATCAAGTTTCAGCTGTTGCGGGGAGGATCTGTTCATGAGAGAACTGGAGGGCATGAAGCGGGGGCAGATCCTTGTTGCCGGTATCGAATCGCACGTCTGTGTCTATCAGACAACGGTTGACCTGATCCGTATGGGATATGAGGTGCACATAGTAACAGACTGTATTTCATCACGAACGGCCGAAAACAAGGCCCTTGGTATCGAGAGGATGAAAGACGAAGGGGCAAAGCCCACCAGCACAGAGATGGCCCTCTTCGAACTGCTGAAGATCGCCGGCGGTGACCGGTTCAGGGAAATCTCCCGGCTGGTCAAATAGATTCCTCGCGGTAGTAGCGCAGCAGGATGTCTGTCCCTCCCCTTATAACGATATCAGACGGGTGCATATCTTTCTTATCTGACACGGGTTACTTCTGTTTTTCCAACTCCCGCAGTTTTTCCATCTTTTCGGCCTGATCAGCCAGGGCGTGTCTGTATTGGTCCCTGCTGGGCCGGGTCCTTTTGCGGCTATATTGCCTCCGCCGCTTCTCTACCAGTCCCTTTGCGAGGGCATACTCCTCTCTCGCCTGCTCAAGCTTCGGTTCCAGTTCTCTGCGGTGCGCCTCTTCCTCGGCTGTCTCTCTGGTCCGCTCACTGACCGCTTCTTCCTCTTCAACCTTTTCCGTCACCGCTTCTATATATTGCCCTTTATCTGGCAAAGATTGTCCATTCGCGTCACCCCTGTTTCTGTCACGGATCCTTTCAACATCACCCCCGGGAGGGAGTCTGTGGGGATTATCCGTAATCTGTACCACACCCTCCTCGTCCGTCCACATGTAGAGGTCTCCTGCACATGTAAGGGAAGAAAACAGTGTAATAAAAAAGGTGATAACAATGATGATACGAAGATAACGCATGACCCTCCAGCCACCCATACACTATTGAGATGTACCGGATCTCCGTATAACGCCTACCAGAAACCAACGTGTTGTTCAACAGAAAACCTTATGCTGGGAAGCTCCAATCGGCCCATAAGGGGGTCTGGGAAGACAGACTGAGCGCAGGGGAAAATCTTTTCCCGTTTCCCCACGGGGCAATAAATGTACACACCTTGAAAAACAAAAAAAGGGCCGGCTGCATCAGCCGGCCCTTCCCGAACAATAATGGTGCCGAAGCCGAGACTTGAACTCGGACAAGCATAAGCCCACTAGACCCTGAACCTAGCGCGTCTACCAATTCCGCCACTTCGGCACGCAAAACTATGGAACGCTTATACTGATGCACCCTTATATTGTCAAGAGAAATTACCCTTGAAAATAACGCAATACATGCTATTGTGCTTGTCCAGAACAGGGCAACTGCCCCGAGAATTCAATTGGATGAGATATGAAAATTATAAGAGACGTTGACAATATCCCCGAAGATCTGGCAGGCGCCATCGTTACGATAGGCAACTTCGACGGCGTGCACCTGGGACACAGGGAGATCTTCAGGAAAATCGTGCGGGAAGCCGAAGCGGCACATAAAAAATCATTAGTTATCACCTTCGATCCCCACCCCCAGAAGGTCATGCATCCGGAGAGGAGGCCCTTTTTCCTGCTGACACCCCTGAATGAGAAGCTGGACCTCATCAGATCCTGCGGTGTGGATGCGGTTGTCCTGCTTACATTTTCCACCACGTTCGCCAAGGTAACCGCCGAGGAATTTGTGGAGGATATCCTCTGGAAGAAACTGCGTCTCAGCAAACTGCTCGTCGGATATGATTACGTGTTCGGCAAAGGGAAGGGTGGAAACGCGGAGTTTCTCAAGGCATCCGGCAGGAGACTCGGCTTTCAGGTGGAGGAGATCGGCGTCGTTAAGACAGACGGCGTGATTGCCAGCAGCACTAATATACGCCTTGCAATACTTGACGGAAACGTCAGGCTGGCATCGGAGATGCTGGGAAGGCCCTATAGCGTGAGTGGCATCGTCGTCAAGGGATACCGCCGGGGCACCGATATAGGGTATCCGACAGCCAATATAAAATCAGAAAAGGTCATCCCCGCAACAGGTGTCTATGCCATTATCGCCAAGTTTGAGGGGGCCAGGCACCAGGGGGTTATAAATATAGGGAACAATCCCACGTTCGGTAACGAAGAGATCTCGGCGGAGGTCCATCTGCTTGACTTTGAGGGTGATATCTATGGAAAAGATATCACCATACTCTTCATAGAACGACTGCGTGACGAGATAAAATTCAAAGACGCCGCGGAACTGGTCCAGCAGATAAAAAAGGATATCGAACAGGCAAGAAAAATCCTGTCATCCCCTCTGGCGGACATTGCTCCATAGATCCAAGCAACCAAGAGATGAAGATAGAACGCCTGCACGGT
>JAUSPK010000047.1 GCA_030655735.1 Syntrophales bacterium
CGCGTCCTTTTATGCCGAGGATTTCAGCTCCAAGATGATGGACCGTGGCGGATGTCTTGCTTTTAAGGTAAATCTCTTCCGGCTCAACAAAGATATCCATGTCGGTGTAAAGAACTTTAAGATTACACGTCAATCCCGCCACAAGGTGGTTGTAACCTTTGAGCAGCGCTACCGGTCATCACGGGTAAACGATGTGGGAACCAAAACGCTATACCTGAAAAATGTTGATAATTCATGGAAAATATGTAAAGAGCTGTGGAAACAAATGAAGTAAAAACAGGGTTCTTACGATGAAACATGATAGGAAGGCACAAAAAAGCTGGTTTGTCATTATAATCGGAGACAAAGAACGCCATGGGCCTTTCGAAATTACTCGGAGGGTTGTCATCCTATCAATCATATGCCTGGCAGCTGTTATTGCTGTGATAGCGGCCGGCAGTTCCTGGCTATGCAGCCGGCCTTATATCACTTCCAACAACAGCTTAGCCGAGGAGCTTGCAGGTGCCAGGCAGTCCATCGAACTGATCAGCAGGGAAAAAGATAATTTTTCGAAAGAGATTCAGAGGTTAAGGGTGGAGATTGAGACGCCCCGTGAAAAACGGAAAGACCTTGTGTCTGACGAGAAGGAATTAACCGTAGCCGCCGCGAAGAGAAATGCCGCGGATGAAACCAAACCGTTTGTCTCCCTTGAAGAGATACAGATAGCATATGATGCGGGCAACGAAACGCTCAAGGTCAGATTTACAATAAAAAATGAGAGGATCGATGAAGACTACATCTCTGGGTATGTATTTGTCATCCTCAATCCTGCGCCCGGTTCTTCTGCCCTCCACAAGACCTCTCCGGTGGCGGAGCTTGCTGGCGGGGCCCCTCGATTTTATAAAAAGGGAGAATACTTTTCTATTGCCCGTTTCAAATATATTGAAGGTGTCTTCCCTTCGATATCCGATAGGAGCAAATACACGTCGGTTTCCATTCTGGTCTATGCGGACGACGGAAAGCTCAAACTGAGAAAAGAGTTGTCCTTATAAATCTACATGATAACCTGTCGAAAGTATTGGGATATATCGCTCATGACACCCGCACGTTTATTCCTAAGATTTAAATCAACCGTTACCATTTTCTGTGTTCTCTCCCTCGCAGCCCTGGCATGTGTGCCGGCGGTGTGCCACGGGAAGAATACCCTGGAGACCTTTTTTCAGAATACAGACTACGAATTGAACGTTTACAGAATAAACGGGAAACTGCCCGGCAAAACACTGCTGATAATAGGCGGTATTCAGGGAGACGAGCCCGGCGGCTTTCTATCGGCGGATCTTTATGCGGACATGGAACTCGTGCGAGGAAATCTTATCGTTGTTCCACGGGCGAACTTCTATTCCATAATTCTCAATAAACGTCAGATCAACGAGGATATGAACCGAAAATTTTCCGGGTCTTCACGGGAGAACTACGAGGCACAGGTAGTTTCCATACTTAAGCGATTGATAACGGAAAGCAATTGTCTCTTGAATCTTCATGACGGGTCCGGGTTTTACAGAGACATCTGGCAGAGCGAGATGAAGAACCCGGCCAGGTACGGCCAGTCGATAATAGTGGACTGCGAAGGCTATAAGGATCTAGCGGGGAATGAGATCCCACTCGGTAAGATGGCGAAGATCGCTATATCAAAGATCAACTAGCAGGTCGACAATCCAGATCACTTTTTCCACTTCAATAATCACCGAACCCAGGCCCCCGATTCTTCGCACCCTGAACAGAGAAAGTCGGCAACGTACTATGCCCTGTATGAGTGCGGGATACCGGCGTTCGGGATTGAAACGAGCAAATCCCTTCCCCTGGAGACACGGATATACCACCATAATCTCGCGGTGAACTCTTTCATGGAGATGCTCGACATCACGCCGGAGGTACCGGGTATCGGCCTGACCCCGCCACAGATTAAATATGCCGTGGTGAAGATTAACGAAGGTTCCCCTGTCGTTGTGGCCAACGGGGAGACGCTCCATATCTGTCCAAATGACACGATAAAGATCATTCATATAGAGGGGAATTATGCTCGTGGGCTCAGCGCCGACATAGAGGGATACGGGTCGGTGAACGATGCAAACAAACCATTTACACTGAAGGGCCCCACGCGCGTTTTAATCAAGAAGGATCACCTCCTCTGCGGCGCATTCGATATTGCCTTCACCAAAAGACCCCCCGCCGATTATTCGGTAGCTGCCAAACCTGCCGTTGTTTTTTTTAAAGTCAGAATCAACGGGAAAGAGGGGTATTATCCCAACGGATCCCACGTGGATATAGTAAAGGGGGATCTCCTTGAACTGGTGGATGCCACCACCACCCCCGACTCACTCACGGGTGTTACCTGTAACTTCAAGGGTTTTGTGGGGAACAAGCTCTCCAATACCGGAGAGGACAGGGGGTATATCATAGACACGGCGACGGACCTCTGGGAAAGATACTCGCTTTATAAAAAGGGCCGGGTCTATGAGACAATCGTTTCCGAGAACGAAAAGGATACAACAATTGGACGCCTCTTTTTCGATATAAAGGCACCTATCTTTGAATATATGCTCTTGTATCTCAACGGGACCGACAAGAGATGGGTCTCTAACAACGAGCCGATACGACTGAAGCTGAGCGACTCGGTGAAGATTATCGATATCAAGAGCAACGTGGCTTCCGGAGGACTAACAATGGTTATCAAGGGCAAGGGTGGCTCCATCCCGATACGTGTGGGCGAACCTGTCACCGGCGTGAAGATTGCGGCCCTTCTTGATGAAGAATCCGCCGAATGCGGCATCCACATTGGTCGTGGTAAAATCTTGCTTGCTTTGTTACCGGTTACCATTATAGATTAAAGGCCGGTGTTGACTGGGAAAAGGAACAACACAGGCGACCAGGGAGAATAGATGTGAAAGAAAAAGACGTCTCCATTATCAACAAGGGATGCAAACTCAACGGAACCTTGGATTTTAAGGGATATCTCATTGTGGCAGGCACGGTGGAAGGTGTCCTGAATGCCGAGACTGTCATTACGGAAGAGGGGAGCACTATCAAGGCGGACGTCACATCAAAAAATCTCACCATAGCCGGCGCCTTTGAAGGGAACATAACTGTTGCGGGGAGGTTGACCCTCCTCAGCACTTCTAACGTCCAGGCATCCATCCAGTGCGGCAGTCTGGTGGTAGAGGAAGGAGGGATCTTTAACGGAAGAATCACTCCCCCCTCAAGCCCCCCCACCTTCAACGAAGATAACCTCTAAAAATATCAAATGTGGTACGATCCTTGGCAGGACATTGTTTCGACTGGTGCGGCCGGGGGCACAGTGGTGCGTATCTTTTTAATGACCCTGCCTCAGCCTGATCTCTCCCGCGGCCAGATGCGCCTTTCGTGTCGGTTCGGGCAACCGGTATCCCCTGCAGCTCGAGAGGGTTATCTCTATAGACTTCTTTAACCCTATCTTGTGCCCCTGTGATATGAAGACCGGTTTCACATTCCTCTTTGTTCTCAGAACGGCGCCCATTATTTCACCATTATAGACAAGGGGGGAACAATCGCCCGGTTCATTTCCCGTTTCATCATAAGATCCGACCAGCCTTGTATTTCCACACCCTAAGGACGGCGTGTAGAGAAACAGTCCCATGTGGGAGGCAAGACCGATCCCCCTCGGATGGGCGATCCCCTGTCCGTCGAAGATAATGATGTCGGGGGGCAGGCTCAGCTTCCGGAAGGCTTCCAGGAGTATGGGTCCCTCCCTGAAGGTGAGCAGTCCCGGGATATAGGGAAAGTCGACTGCCCCGCTGGATGATGCCTGACCGATGATTTCCATGGTCGAGAAATCAAGGACCACAACGGCCGCAAAGAAGGTGTTGCTACCCTTTGAATATGAGATGTCGGCGCCGGCTATTGTCTGTATCCTGCGGGGGATGTTCTCGTTGTGGAGTATGATCCGGGCCCGGAGATCGTTCTGTATCTCTCTGGCTCTGTCATAGCGGACGTTCCAAC
>JAUSPK010000216.1 GCA_030655735.1 Syntrophales bacterium
GTCTTCCATAAGTGCGTATTCGAGATGCGCGTACGTATCCGCATGGCCCCTGCTCATGAAAAGGCAGGCCGGGTCGGGCGTCATCTGAAAGGGTTTCTCTCTGAAGCCGTAGTAAGATTCGTACATATGACTGTAGATAGCCCTCTTGCCTTGTTGAATACGGTACCAATCACCGGTTCCGTGACAGCTTCGGGGAACGTGAGGGATCAGCCCGTACTGACTTTTCAGCGTTTATCACGCTCGGAATTGTGTGCCTGAAGACTCCCTCTCCGCCTATCATATTTTTTATTGTAACAAAAGATGTTTTGACCAACATACTATAAACACTACCTAAAAAATGATTCTTATGGATGCTGGTAGTGAGGCGTCGGCATCATCCCGTGTACATATCTGTGGGCAGTCAACTGGCAGACTTGATTTTTCGATCGGCGCCTCATTGAGGATAGCCGGTAATATCTCTGATCCGCTCATAGAGAGGCTTCAGGCGCCTGTACATCTTTACATAGACATCGTGGTAGAGTTGATTATAGAGTTCCTGGTTCTCCCGGTTCGGTTCGAATACCTCGCCGACATGTGTCATGGCCTTGGCCGCCGATTCAAAATCGGCGTGCAGGCCGAGGCCCACGGCGGCATCTATCGCGGCCCCGAGACCCGATGTTTCATAGACATGCGGCCGGGACGTCGGCAATCCGAAGATGTCGGCCGTCACCTGCATGGCGTTTTTGCTCTGTGAACCGCCGCCGGATACGCGAAGGCTGGTTATGGGAATGTGCGTCCGCTTTTCTATCCGTTCCTTCCCCTCCCTGAGGGCGTAGCCCAACCCTTCGAGGATGGCCCGGTAGACATGCCCCTTTGTATGCACGTCGCCGAAGCCGATTATGGCGCCCTTGGCTTCGGGTCCGGGAAGTTTTAAGCCGGGGGTCCAGTAGGGCTGCAACACAAGCCCCATGGAGCCGGGGGGGATATCATCCACCATTTTGTCAAAGAGGGTTTCCGGTGTTACTCCCTGCAGGGACGCCTCCTGCTGCTCCCGGTAGCCGAATTCCTTTTTGAACCAGCTCACCATCCAGAACCCACGGTAGATCTGAACCTCTATAGTATAATAATCCGGCACCGCGGATGGGTAGGAGGGGAGGAGGGGAATCGGTTCCACATATTTCCTGCTGGTGACATTGATGGTGGCGGTTGTGCCGTAACTCAGGCAGCCTATGGAGGGATCGAGACTTCCCGAACCGATCACCTCGCACGCCTTGTCCGTGGCCGCCGCTATGAGGGGCAGGCCTTCGGGAATCCCCGTTTCCTCGGAGGCCTTTCGGGTGATGCTCCCCATCGGTTGTCCCGGGGGGATGAGCTCCGGAAGCATTTCGCGCTCCACGGGAATGACCTTCCACTTCCAGTCCCAGCCGGAGGCCCAGCGCAGGTGCTTGTAATCGAAGGGTATCATGGCCACCTGACACCCGATGGAATCCACGAACTCTCCCGTGAGGAGGTAAGTAAGGTACCCGGAGAGGAGGAGGTATTTGTGCGTTTTTTCCCAGACCTCAGGCTGATAGGTGCGGAGCCAGTTTGCCTCCGCCTCGGTTTGAAGATAGGAGATCGTATCGCTGACGCGGGCAAGCTTGAAGAGCAGTCCCCAGGGGCCACCAAGGGGAGGCACTCCGTATGTCTTGCGCTGATCCAGCCATATCATGGCTGGCCGAAGGGGTTTGCCGTCTTTGCCCACGTTCACGATTGTGCTTCTCTGTGTGGTGATGGAAACGCCGGCAATACGCTCCTGGTATTTCCCCTGTTTCCATAACCCCTGACAGGCCCGGCAGAGGGCCTGCCAGAAGACGGCGGGATCCTGTTCCGCCCATCCGGGTTGTTCCGAGTAGTAGGGCTCAAAGATGATCTGCTGGCGCGCTATCATCTCCCCCTTCAGATCAAAGAGCAGGGCCTTCAGGCTCTGTGTTCCGTTATCGATGGAAAGAAGCAGATCCCTGTTCTCCATGGCATACCCCCCGTTTCCGGTCTTTTGTCCCTAACCTTTTTTGTTCGGGATCGAATAGGAGCGCCTCCACAGTTCGAGGTAATCCTTGATCTCCTGACTCCAGCGTCTCTTGTCCCACGGTAGCGAAGTCTCACAGAGTTTCTATACGCGTTCAATATACGCCTTGGCTCCCCCGGGTGTCAATAATCCTATCCTTACCCTCCTCCTCAGGAGAAGGTCGGGAAGGTGCCGTACCTGTTCCCGCCTTGCCACGAAGGGCAGTTCCGCCCACAGCGTAAGGGTGCCCGGGATGGGCGTAAGGTCAGCGGCGGGTGCCCGATTCGTCTCCATGGGGGATATCAGTAGGATCCATTGTCCGACTCTTCCTGTATGAAGTCGATGACGTGCCGGTATATCTCCTTTCTCGGCATATCCGTCTCCTCCGAGAGAGTATCGATGATATCCCGGGTGGATGATGCGGGGTCTTTGCGGGCCTCTTGAAAACGTGTCCGTATTTCTTCGGGGGACACGCCCGGGCGGGTAGTGGCGGCCCCCGAGACGACCAGCGTAATCTCCCCCTTTACCTTTTTCCCCTGGAGAGATTCGATGACCTCACCCACGGAGCCGCGCAGTGTCTCTTCGTATATCTTCGTCAGCTCCCGGGAGACGGCGATCTGCCGGTCCCCAAGGATCTCACCAATATCCTTCAGTGTGGAGACGAGTCGGTTGGGGGATTCGTAGAAGACCATGGTCTTTGTTTCCCCCCTGACGGATTCGAGGAGGTGCCTTCTCTTCCCGCTACGGGAGGGGAGGAATGCAAAGAAGACAAAGCTGTCCATGGGGAGGCCGGAAACGTTAAGCGCGGCAACTGCGGCGACCGGACCCGGGATGGGGACGACTCGGATATCCTCGGCGATGGCCTGCTTGACGAAGACGTATCCGGGGTCGGATATCCCGGGTGTTCCCGCGTCGGAGACGTAGGCGATATCGGTTCCATCATTCAGCCTGGTTATCAGGTGGGCGCTCTTTTTAAGTTCGTTGCGGTCGTGGAGACTGGTCAGTGACGTGTCAATCCCGTAGGCATCGAGTAGTATCCTCGTCCTGCGCGTGTCTTCCGCCGCGATCAGCCCGACTTCCCTGAGGATGCGGATGGCACGAAGGGTTATATCCTCCAGATTGCCGATAGGGGTGGCAACGATGTATAGGGTTCCTTTTTGCATGACGGTCCGCGATTACAAACTCAGGTCGAATGCGTTTCGTATCAGTTGTACCTGGCTCCCCTGCGGCATGAATCGTATGGCCACCACATCGAACCTCGCGTTGTGTTCGCCAAGCCCCTTCTCCTGCAGGTAGTGGAGCGCCACCTTCGATATCTTCTTCTGTTTGGCTGGGCCGACGGCCTCTTCGGGTGAGCCGAAGCTGTCCGATTCTCTCCCCTTGACCTCGACAAAGACCACGTCTTTTTTATCCATGGCGATGATGTCGACCTCTCCATAGAGGCATCGGTAGTTTCTCTCGACGATCCGGTACCCCTCCTTTTTCAGACAGGCGGCCGCCAGATCTTCTCCCTTTGTGCCCTTTCCTCTGTTATTTGATCTTGAAGGACCTCCTGTGGATCTTGCATCGGCCATATTTTTTTACCGCCTCCCGATGTTCCTCAGTTCCGTATCCCTTGTTTTTGAGGAAGTTATACTGGGGATACAGGACATGAAACCTGTCCATGATATGATCTCTTGATACGTGTGCTATGATGGAAGCGGCCGCCACGGAAATGCTCAGTGAATCTCCCTTAATGATCGTCTCCTGCGGGATGGATGTGTGGATGGTATTTATTCCGTCTATGAGGATGTAATCGGGCTGGGGGGAGAGGTCCGAGATGGCCATCTTCATCGCCGATAGTGTTGCCTGGAGGATATTGATTCGGTCTATGGCCGAGGCCTCCATGATGCCCAAACCAACGGAGATGGCGTCATTTCGTATTGTTGTGTACAGGGACTCTCTTTTCCGGGGAGTCAGCTTCTTTGAGTCTCTGATTTCCCCGTTTGTGTAATCCGAAGGTAAAATGACTGCCGCCGCAACGACAGGACCTGCGAGTGGTCCCCTCCCGGCCTCGTCGACGCCGGCGATCGCGTCAAAACCACGCCGGCGGGCGCACAGCTCGAATTGATGCATGTCACCTTCTGCCAAGTTCCTTTATCCTTGCCTTCTTGCCTTTGAGGTCTCTCAGGTAATACAGCCTCGAGCGCCGCACCCTGCCCTTCATGATCACCTCTATCTTGTCGATAATGGGTGAGTGAATGGGAAAGGTCCTCTCGACGCCGATACCGGAGGATATCTTTCGTACGGTAAAGGTGGCGCGGTTCTGTCCCGCTCTCTTCCGTATGACGGATCCCTGAAAGACCTGGATGCGTTCCTTCTGACCCTCTACAATCTTTACATGTACCTTCACGGTGTCACCCGGCCTGAACCCGGGAATATCAAATCTCATTTGTTCTTTCTCAAGCTGGTCGAGAACATTCATGATCCAAAAGCCTCCTCTTAGATAGCATATTTATAGTTAGTTGTGTCTGCATAATCTGTCCAGCGTGACGGCTGCCGCCGACCTGACGGACAGGTGGTTGTAATCCGAATTTCCCTGTATCGGTTCTACAGTGAAGTCGGCCCTCTCAATAACCTCTTCGGCTATTCCCCATCCCGTTCCAAACACGATGAGGAAGGCCTCTCTGCTTTGTGATATCTTTTCCCCTAGTTCTTCACAGGTCAGAGAACTTTCCCGGGGTGAGGCGCTCGTAACCACCACATTGACCCTCTTCCCGGTCTTCTGCGACAGGGCTGCTATGGTGCCCTCAAGTGTATCGGTCACCCTCACGATGTCAAAGGCCTTCTTTCTCGAAGGATTGTAGGTAATGCCATATCCCTTCTGCCAGTGATGCAGGATACGTTCTACGAACTTTTTCTGCTGCTCTATCGGCGTTATGATGTAAAACCGTTTCACGCCGTACGTCCTGGCGGCCCGTGATATATCGTGTATATCCATATTAGTTACCGCCGTCGTAACGATATCGCCTTTCTTGTTATAAACGGGGTAATGTAAAAGAGCGATGTACAGGTTTTCAGCGCGCATCACACACATCCAGGGTCCTCTGCCCTCAGTTCCTCAAGCACCCTTTTATCTTCTTCCGTAAGATCAACCTGCCTGAGCATGTCCGGTCTTCTCTTCAGGGTTCTTCTGAGGGATTCCCTGTGCCGCCACTCATCTATCTTCTTCTGGTGCCCCGAAAGGAGCACATCCGGAACCTTCCAGCCTTCGTACTCTCGGGGTTTCGTGTAGTGAGGTCCTTCAAGGAACCCGGTCGAAAAAGAATCGTACAGCACCGAATCGCTGTTTCCCACAAAGCCCGGTACAAGACGGGAAACCGCGTCGACCACGATCATCGCGGGCAACTCCCCGCCGCTCAGGACATAGTCCCCTATCGATATCTCTCTATCAACCAGATGTTCTCTGACCCGTTCGTCTATTCCCTCGTAGTGCCCGCATATCAGGACAATCCTGGAATAGTGAGAGAGCTCCTCCGCGATCTTCTGTTCGAACGGCTCCCCCTGCGGTGAGAGAAGTATAACACACTTCTTCTCGTCCCCGGCGGGAGCGATGGCCTTCAGGGTATGTGCGACAGGCTCTACCTTCATGACCATCCCGCCGCCCCCTCCGTAAGGGGTATCGTCCGTCGTCCGGTGTTTGTCTCTGGTGTAATCCCTGATATTATGGAGGTTTACTTCGACGAGGCCCTTGTCTATGGATTTTTTTATGAGACTGCTGCCAAGGGTGGATTGAAACATTTCCGGAAAGACAGACAAGATATCAAAAACAATCATTCTACAGCCCTTCGGGCAGCCTCACGACCATAAGGCCTTTTTCAATGTCGATTTCTTGTACCACATCATCAAACGCCGGGATAAGAGTCTCCCCTTCGCCGTCGTTGCAGATATAGACATCGTTACTCCCCGTCGGCAGAATTGCTGTGATTCGCCCCAACCTTCGTCCCTCTTCAGTAACAATATCAAGTCCTATGATATCTTCCCAGTAGTACTCGCCATCCGGAAGCCTATCCCGGGGGATAAAGACAGATTGCCCTACCAACTCACCGGCTGCCTCCAGGCCTTCGATACCTTCAAGTTCAAGAGAAAAGGAGCCTCCTTTAACGCGGAGGTATCTCACGTTTAAAAGAACTGCGTGCTCAATATCTTCACCGACGAAGACGCTCGCCAGATCTTCGAGTCCCTGCGCCGGGTCACAATATGAAAGAACCTTAAGCCGGCCTTTAAGGCCGCTGAGTTTAACTATTTTACCTATCTCGAGCAGATCATTCACTTATTCTATAATTTCGAGAACCGCTCTTTTGTGTATCTTTGATGACGCCGCACTTAGGATGGTTCTCATTGCCTTTGCGGTCTTTCCCTGTTTTCCTATGACTTTTCCCAGGTCATCCTTTGCAACCCTCAATTCAATGACAGAAGTCTGCTCGCCGACTATCTCAGAACACTCGACATCGTCAGGATAATCTACCAAAGCCCGAGCCATATACTTGACCAATTCTTTCATCGCAGTACCCCTCCTCAGTGATTAATGGATAAGTAAGATGAAAATGGTTCAGTAATACCCAATCCTATATCTGCGCTTTTTCAGCTTTTTCCGTCGTGGGTATAAGTCCTTTCTTTTTAAGAAGACTCAGTACCGTCTGCGTCGGTTTGGCTCCCTTTGACATCCAGTCCGCCACCCGGTCTTCCTTGATGTTTATCTCAGCCGGGTCCTTCAAGGGGTCGTAATTTCCAACTATTTCGATAAACCTTCCATCCCGCGGCGCCTCGGTTTCAGCCACCACAATTCTATAGAACGGTTTCTTTTTTGCGCCCATTCGTGTCAATCTTATTTTAACTGCCATTCTGCGGGTTATCTCCTCCTGATATTTTTGGAACTAACTTCTTCTACTAACGTATGCTCACTATCACATGTTTTGTTTTATTTAAAGGGTAAATTACCCCTCATCATCGATTTCATGCCGCCCTTTGTCATCTTTTTCATCATCTTTCTCATCTCTATGTAGTTCTTGAGAACCTTGTTGACGTCCTGCACCGTGGTGCCGCTCCCTCTGGCGATCCTTTTTCTTCTCTGACCGTTTATGATCTTGTAGTTGATGCGTTCCTTCTCGGTCATGGAATCAATGATAGCGGTTGTCTTCACCAACTCGTGCCCATCCGGTGTTGCGTTCTTCAGTGCCTTTATCTTTCCGAGACCCGGTATCATCCCGATAATATCCTGGAGCGACCCCATCTTCTGTATCTGAGCCAGCTGTTTTTTAAGATCGTTCAGTGTAAATGAATCCTTCCGGATCTTTCTTTCGAGCTCTTGTGCGGCCTTCTCATCTATTGTCGTCTGGGCCTTTTCGACCAGGGTCAGGATATCGCCCATGCCGAGAATCCTGGACGCCATGCGTTCCGGGTGAAAGACTTCAAGCTCGTCGGTCTTTTCACCCATGCCGATGAACTTGACCGGTTTCCCGGTGACCTTTTTCAGGGACAGCGCCGCTCCACCGCGTGCATCGCCGTCCATCTTTGTCAGCACAACGCCGTCTATGTTCAGCAGGGAATCAAACTTCTCGGCTACCGATACGGCATCCTGCCCCGTCATGGCATCGGCGACAAAGAGTATCTCAGACGGATTGACGGCATCTTTTATCCTCTTGAGCTCGGACATCAATTCGTCGTCTATGTGCAGCCGGCCGGCGGTATCTATAATCAGGGTATCAAAGCCGCCCGATTTTGCGTTTTCAACGGCATCAACGCAGATCCGTACCGGGTCGTTTTGGCCCTGTGAATCATATACGTTCGCGCCGATCTCTTCTCCGAGTATCTTTAACTGCTCGATAGCTGCGGGGCGATAGACGTCCGCAGAGACCAGGGAGACCCTGTGGTCCTGATTTTTCAGGTGGCGGGCGAGTTTCGCAGCGGTGGTGGTTTTGCCGCATCCCTGAAGGCCCACCAGCATGACCGGGGCGGGGAATCGGTTGGAGAGGTTCAGCTGAGAGCTTTCTGTCCCCATCAGCTCAACGAGTCTGTCGTGGACGATCTTGACGATCTGATGCCCGGGGGTTATGCTGTCCAAGACCTCCCGGCCGATCGCTCGTCCACTGACATCTTCGATAAATTCCTTGGTTACCCGAAAGTTGACATCCGCCTCAAGGAGCGCCATCCGGATGTCCTTCATCGCCGCCTTGACGTTTTCTTCGTCGAGGATGCCCCTTCCCTTAAGTTTTTTGAAGACCGCGTCAAGTTTTCCGGTAAGATTTTCAAACATAGCAGTTTATTCCGATATTTTATTCTTTATAATAAGGCACTTAATGCCCCCTCTCTTCTTTTCCAGAAGGGATCCAACCTCCCTGGCCTCATCATATGTGGCAAAGCCCTGTAGTTTTACACGGAACCACTTTCCGCTTGTTGGGAGGGTTACCTCATCCACCCGTGGGGTATACCCCAGATGGGACAACTTCTCCCTCAGGGGCCCCGTC
>JAUSPK010000227.1 GCA_030655735.1 Syntrophales bacterium
TTACACGTACGTCCGTTCCTTCTTCTATGGGCTCCCCGCTGGATGCATTCCAGTATTCCCCCCTTATAAGAACTTGTCCATCTGTGTGCACAAGGCCTACCGCCGTGCCGTCCCGGCCTATCATTCCCTCCACCCCCGTAAAAGGCTTCCCTCTCTGCGCCTTAACGGCAAGCGATACAACGGCGGCAATGAAGTGTGATATGATCACTATGGTGGGTATCATCACACCAAGCGACACCCTGAGGGCCGGGGTTGAAGAATCAAAGAGCATTACCGAACCCAGGACGAGGGAGATAACCCCCGCCACGCTGAGCATACCGTGGCTCACGATCTTTATCTCCGCGATAAAAAGGATGATACCGAACAGTATCAGCGCAACACCGGCATAGTTCACCGGAAGGGTCTGCATGGCGAAGAAGGCGAGTATGAGAGAAATCCCCCCGACGACACCGGGGAGAATCGCCCCCGGGTTGGCAAATTCAAAATAGAGCCCGGCCAGGCCTATCATCATCAGGAGGTAGGCTATATTGGGGTTGCTCAGGGTCACCAGGAACCTGTCGCGCAGTCCCATCTCCCGTTTATTAATAACGGCATTCTTTGTATCGAGGATCACGTTTCCCGAGGGGAGGACAATGGTCGTCCCATCTATCTTTGCGAGCAGGTCACCTATATCGGAGGCGATAAGGTCAATAACATTCAGCTTGAGCGCCTCTTCAGCCGGGATCGAGACGCTCTCCCTGACGGCCTTTTCGGCCCAGTCGGCATTGCGCATGCGCTTCTGGGCTATCCCTCTGGCGTAGGCGACCGCGTCATTTTCCACCTTTCCCGCCATCGTTTCGTCCATCTTGCCCCCGATACCGATCGCCACCGGATGGGCGGCCCCTATATTGGTACTCGGGGACATGGCGGCAACCGAAGCGGCCATGGTTATCATAACCCCAGCTGACGCCGCGCGGGCGCCGGATGGATGAACGTAAACGATGACCGGCAGGGGGGGGGTAAGGAGCGCCTTAACGATATCCCTCATCGCCAGATCCAGACCGCCCGGGGTATCCAGAAGAATAATGACCCCGGCGGATCCCTCCGCTTGAGACCGGTCAATGCCCTTGGTGATATAGTCCGCGACGGCGGGGGTAATTGCTGAATCAATCGTGATGACATCAAAGACACCCCCCCTCGTCCCTTCGCCGAAGGCCTCTCCTCCTCCGATAACGGCAAGAAAGATCACCACCAGTACGACAGCAACTGCTCGGATTCTCAGTTTCATGTAACGCCTCCCCGACACGATCTCGACCCGCCTCACTCCAGGAATTGCAGGGGTGATATTTCGTTCTCCGATTCCCGCCCTAGGGCTCCTTTTGTATCTCTTTCATGATTATTTGAACATCCTCCCAGACCTGCTTCTTTGCGCCTGGATTTCGCAAAAGATATGCGGGATGGTACGTGGGCATGAGTTGTATTCCATGATAAGAATGAAACCGACCGCGCAATACGGAAATGGCGGTATCCGTCTTGAGGAGGGTCTGGGCAGCAAATTTCCCCAGCGCGCAGATCACACGAGGCTGGATAGACTGAAGCTGTTTTACGAGAAAGGGTTCGCATGCGGCAATTTCGTCCGATTCCGGGTTGCGGTTCTCCGGGGGGCGACACTTCAATATATTGCATATGTACACCTCATCCCTGGTGAGCCCCATAGCCTTGATAATGTCCGTAAGAAGCTGCCCCGCCCGGCCCACAAAGGGCCGTCCCTGTCGATCTTCATCTCTTCCGGGGGCCTCACCCACGAATACGAGGTCGGCACGGGTATTCCCCTCCCCGAAGACGATGTTTAGCCTCCCGCCGTGAAGCTTGCACCGCGTGCAATCTCCCAGCTCTTCTCGTATATCCTCTAGTGTCAAGGAGGACACATGGATTGTTTCGTTATTCGGCATGGTATCAACCGGGATGGCGGAAGGCATGGCCAGGTTTCCCTTGAGATACAGCCTGGATATGCCGCTCCTTGATTCTTTTTCCGAGAGTATATGGTCCTTCAGGGCGCCCGTCAGATCCAGGAGTTCGTCTCTCATGGTCAGCCCTTTCCGGCATCGGAGATCTCCAGGACCCTGTCCAGGATCCTGTCCGCCACATCCCTCTTATCCATCAGGGGCAATTCCTCAACATTCCCCGATGGATCTATGATCTTTACGATATTGGTATCGTGCTGGAACCCGGAACCGGGAAGGCCCAACTCGTTTGCCACGATCAGGTCCATCCCCTTGGCCTTCATCTTGGCCCGCGCATTCTTGATAAGATCTTCCGTCTCCATGGCAAACCCCACCAGTATGCGATTCCCTTTCTTTTTACTGACTTCGGATATGATATCGGGCGTCTTCTCAAGACTGATATCCAGTCGCCCGGCCCCCTTTTTTAGCTTGGAGTCCGCGGGGGTGGATGGGCGGTAATCGGCCACCGCGGCGGCCTTGATGATGACCGTCGCCCCTTCAATGTGTTCCATCACGGCATCTCGCATCTCGGATGCGCTCGACACCCCGACAAACCGTGCGCCCACGGGCACGGGGAGCGAGACGGGACCGCTGATCAGCGTTACATCGGCCCCCCTCCTTCTCGCCATAAGGGCCAAGGCATATCCCATCTTTCCCGACGAATGATTGGATATGTACCTAACCGGATCAAAGGACTCCCTGGTGGGGCCTGCGGTTATCAGTATCCGGTGTCCCTTCAGGTCCTTCTGGGTCAAGATTGTTTCAACTTCTTCAACAATATCGATTGGATTGGGTAACCTTCCCGCCCCTTCCGCCTTACAGGCAAGCTCACCGCTCCCGGCATCCATAAAGAGATAGCCCAGCGCTGAAAGCTTGTCGATATTGGACCTGAGGATGGGGTTGTCGTACATGTTCGAATTCATGGCCGGGCATATCAGGACCGGGGCCTTTGTGGCCGCCATCGTGGTCGAGAGGAGATCGTCGGCTATACCCGATGCTATCTTACCGATTGTATTGTAAGTCGCTGGAGCGACAACGACTATGTCGGCTGACTGTGCCAGGGATATATGGTGTATATCCCAGTCGCCTGATAAGGTAAACATGTCTGTGTAGACGGGATTGCCGGAAAGGGTCTGCAGGGTGAGCGGGGTTATGAACCGGGTCGCGTTCTGGGTCATGATCACCTTCACCGTCGCCCCCCGTTTTACTAATTCCCTCGTCAGCTCCGCTGCCTTGTAGGCGGCGATGCCGCCGGTTATTCCAAGAACAATATTTTTGTTTTTTAACATAGCGATATCCCCGTAAACACAGATTATATAGGAAAATGACGGCCTCGCCTGATCTCTTATAACACCCGAACCACCATAAAAGACGTTGAAAAACATAGCAGTTATTATATATAAGGTCAACTGTGAAAGGATTGTCGTAGCGTTGTGTCCCTGTTCAGGTGGAAGGTACCTCTCGGGGAAGTATACAGGCACATGCTGCATGATCACGCAAGCTTCGTGCATGCGAGATACTTCAGCATCAAACCCACAGACCTGCAAAGGTGCAAAGCCGCAGGAGAGAGGATTTTATGAAGAAATTTCTGAGGTTTCTTTTTTTTGTTCTGCTGATCGCCCTGGCGGGTTGGGGGATCTGGTTTTTCATGGTCTATTTTGAAGGGGAAGAGCCCGAGATACTATTGAGCCGGGACATCAAGATGATCGGCCAGGAAACGGCTTTCGATATCACCTGTAGTGACCGAAAAAGTGGGATTCGAAGCGCCTCCGTTACCATATCGCAGGGGGAAAAACAGTACACCGTAGGCTCCCTGACCCTCCCGGGAAGGGGGGCACACATAAAAACCATACCGATCAGCGTACTTCCGGAAGACCTTAACCTCCACGACGGAGCCGCCACCATCGACATCTCGGTCACAGACTATTCCCTCAGAAAAAACAAACAAGTTGTGGCATTCGATGTGGTTATAGATACCATCCCTCCCCAGATATCCCCGGCAAGCTTTCAGCACTACATCAATCCGGGGGGTTCCTGTGTTGTCGCCTACAGGCTTTCGGAAGACGTATCCCGAAGCGGCGTGCAGATTGACAACGATTATTTCCCTTCCTATCCGAAGGCCACGGGAGGCGGAACGCTCCATATCTCTTACTTTGCCGCCCCCATCATAGACACGGCGAGCCAAAAGATACACATCCTGGCAGAGGACAATGCCGGGAATACCACGTTCAGCCCGATCTCTTTCCACGCAAGAGACAAGAAGTTTCGCTCGGACAGG
>JAUSPK010000228.1 GCA_030655735.1 Syntrophales bacterium
CCTGTCCCGCTTTTTTAGTTGAAACGGTATGTTTTTAAGTGTTGTCTTGGGAAGGATGATAATACTAAAAGTACGGATATGTCAAGGTGTTTTTGGTGTTAAGTGAGTGTATGTGAAAGTTAATAAAATTAGCTGTTAACCATCTTGTCCGTGGTTCGAGTCCGCGCTGGGGAGCCAAAACAAGAGGGGCGTCCATGGATAAAATGGACGCCCTTTGTTTTTGACATGTACTATCTCTATATACTCCAATCAGAATCAACAGGGCGATATTATATCGGGCAAACAGACAATCTTGATCGCCGTTTGTCGGAGCATAATGATCCCTGCTATGCAGGTTCTAAGACGACGAAACGCTTTAAGGGCCCTTGGAAGCTGTTATATTCCGAAGAGTACAAAACCCGTTCTGAGGTAATGGAACGGGAGCGTCAAGTTAAAAGCTGGAAGAGCAGAGAAGCAATAAGTGGGCTCATTCGTGGATGATTCATGTCCATAAATGCCTATCAACCCCGATTTCATCACCCGGCACTGTGGTATCTTCCTTCTGTGCTACTTACCTGTTAGGGCGTTCTATTCATTCAGCATTACGACGAATGTTACCGGAACTCCTATTCTTCAGGATCGATTTTGGCCAGCACCTTCGCCATCTTGATTTTCTGTGGCATATTGGCCAGGCGCTGGTACATGACCCGTTGGCTTTGGGGCGAGCCGGCGCCGTGCATGCTCTCGACCAGACATGTTCCGCCCGTCATATTCTCGAGGAGACGCAGAATTTTCATGCGTGTTTCCGTCGGGACGCCCTCTACGCCGGCCATATATTTCTCCACGTGCTTGCCGATTTCGGGGCTTCTCAGGTCCTGGTCGAAGGGGAGCGTTGCCATGATCCCGCCGGCGATGTCATGGGCCAGGCGTGAGATCTCATAAATGTTCCGGGTGATGTTATGCTTGGTGCAATTGGCCAGGAGCGGATCGGGGTAATAGCCGCCGCTTTTTGTCTTGTAGCCCAGGGCGGAGCATGCGATCGATCCGGAGTAGACGGTCTCGGCCAGGTGGATCATCTCGATGAGTTTGTCCTTGACGTGGGAGGCGTTTGCCGAACCCTGGTATTGGGCCGCCAGGGCCGTTGCCCCGATAATGACGTCGGACACCCCCCCCTTGCAGCCGCCATAGTTCTGCCGGTGCATGGTGGCAAAACGCTCAACGAGCATGCCGCTGAAATCGATCTCCCCACACATGAAGACCCGTTCCCAGGGAACGAAGACATCCTCAAAGATCACCAGGGCCTCACCTCCCACCACGCCAAAGTCAATGTTGCCGGCATCGATCCCTTCCTCGAGCTTTCTCTCCTCGTTGGACTGGCGGCCGAAGATGAGGGTGATCCCCGGTGCCGTGAGGGGGATGGCGGCGGCAACCGCATAGTCTTCGTCCCCCTTTCCCATGTTCTGGGTGGGCATGATGAGGATTTCATGACTGTTGACGGCGCCGGTCTGATGGGCCTTGGCCCCGCGAATGACAATGCCGTCGTCCCGCTTCTCAACGACGTGGGTAAACAGGTCGGGATCGGCCTGCTCGCTGGGACGCTTCGAACGGTCCCCCTTGGGGTCCGTCATTCCGCCTACCACCATCAGGTTTTCCGACTGGATCATTTTGAGGAACTCGACAAAGCGGGGGAAGTATTCCGTGCCGTGGGCCTCATCGATTTCATAGGTGGTCATGTACAGGGCATTCATGGCGTCGAAGCCGACGCAGCGCTGATAGCAGCTCCCCGTTTCATGGGAGATGAGGCGTAGCATCTGGACCTTCTTGATCAGGTCGTCGACGGACTGGTGGATATGGGTGAAACGGTTTATCTTTTGCCCTGTCAGGTGGCTCGTCGCCGTCATGAGGTCTTCGTGTTCCGGATTCAGGGCCAATTCATAGGTCTTTGCCGCTGAGTTGATATGGGGAATGAATGCCGGATGGGTTGTGACGTCCGCCACACGCTTCCCGTTGTAATAGACATTGAGTTTCTGCTGTTTAAGGCTTTTGATATACTCTTCTTTTGTTCGAATCATGCCCCCCCCTGATATGATCTTTTCGACGCCCGATGCCGGGTTCGTCAACTTGTCGGAAGCTACAATAAACAATGTGGCTCTCCCAGTCAAGCCTGCATTCCCTCCGTCGATTCCGGCCCGACAACTTAAAAGAATAGATTCGCATTCATTGTTTATTGTGGAAACCCATGGACCGTCTGCCCCGCAACCCTGATTTCATCAACCGGCAATTTGATATTTTCTTCCTGAAGTCTTCGCTTGACGAACTTAACTGTATAGGTATACTCACACGTATAATCGTTCTCCATCGACAGCTGTCAGATCCTGGCGTGAAGATCCGTCGCGCTCGGATACTGATAAACATTCCTCTTCCTGCTGGAAACATCTGCTCCCCGCTCCAAAAGCTGTCTCTTCTACTTCGTGGTCTGGCTCGGATAAACCTGGTAACCTTGGGGGAGTTCAACGTATGTCACTGTCCAGTTTTGCACGACGATCTCTGTTTAATCTGCCTTGGAAAAAATGATTTTAAATTAAAAACTTTGTATCTGTGATTAATTGGCATTTTTATAATTCATTTGAAACCATCTAAAGGGGGGATTATGGGATTTTCACTACTTATCACCATACTGGCCTTGAAATTCAAAAAGGCGTCAAAGTCAAACAAGGACTTCCAGAAATTCCTTATGGGCCATGAATGTGTCGTTGTCATTAAGACAAAAGATGGCAAAAGAGGCAAACGATTCATCTTTAAAGACGGTGCGTTTTCATCGGACGCTGTCCTGGATGAGTATGATGCGGCGATGATCTGGAGTAACGCAAAGGCGGGGTTTAAAGGCCTTAAGGCCGGAGAAGACGGAATCCAGGAGGCACTCCGGAACCATCTTGTCAGCATTGACGGCGAGATACATTCTTTTACCTGGTTTGGCGCCGCTATTACTTTTGTCATGGCATAGAATCATTCGCGCGCGCATTTTTTGTGCGCTGCCTGAAGAAAATTAACGAATCGTTATGATGCAGCTCCATCGCTAAAATCAGAGGTAAGGGGGGAATATGAGTTACTGGTCACATGAATATTTGCTGAGAAACTGGGGTGGCCCCATGGTACAGGCCGAGTTTTTAAAAGAAGTCCAGAGGCCTTTCTTTGTCCCGCGAGTATTTTCCGGGCTCAATCTTTTTCTTGATGAGGCCGGCCTTGTACCCGACGCGGTAGATTTAGTGGCCAAAGAGTGCAAAACCAAAAAGGCTTTTCTTGTAACCGACGAGTACGCGGTTCGCTTTGCCCCGAAGGTGATGGGGCCCTATGAAAAAAGGCATGGCATTAAATTCGAGGTCTGGGCCAAGGCCCAGCCTGACGCTCCGATTGATACCGTACAGGAATGTGCCCAAAAGATGAGAGAGTTCGGTCCCGACCTGATTTTTGCTATCGGCGGCGGCTCATCGATTGATACCGCCAAGGGCGCGTGGCTTCTCTATGAACATCCCGACGCCAATATTGAAATCCTGAGTCCGCTTGTGCCCCTGAATTTGAGGAATAAGGCCAAGCTGGTTGCAATCCCGACAACAAGCGGGACCGGTTCCGAGGTCTCCGGCGTTGCCGTGATCTCTTTTCCCGATGGCGTGAAGCTCGGTACGGGTGGCGCATTGCCGGAATTCGTTCCCGACTTTGCCCTGCTTGATCCGACATTTACTGTTGGAATGCCGCCGGAGCTCACCGCGGGAACAGGGGGCGACGCATTGGCCCATGCTGTCGATGGTTTTATGGCCCCCAGGGCGGATGAATTGAATCAGGCGATTGCCCTCAAGGTCATTAAAATGGTCTTCGAATGGCTGCCCAAGGCATACAAAGATGGCAGTGACCTCATGCCCAGGATCAAGATGCAGCAGGCGGCAATGATGGCGGGAATCCCCCTCTCCAACGCTGGTTCCGGAATTTCGCACGCCCTTGGGCATACCATTGGCGGCCTATATCATATTCATCACGGCGCCATGGTTTTGTTGTTCCTCCCCTACGAACTTCAGGTCTATTCAAAGGCAACAGACCGGCACCTTGAAATATGCGATGTGATGGGCATCCGCGACACCAGCTCTGATGAGAATAGTCTCTCCAATCTCATCGAAGCAATTCGCGGCCTGATGACTGAGGTGAAGCTCCCGGTGAGTCTGAAAGATGCCGGTGTCTCCAAAGCTGATTTTGAAAAGAACCTTGATTTCATCCTTGAGCAGACACCGACAGATCCGGCCTTTTATTTCGGGTGGTTTGATCTGACGCGGGAACAGTTGATGGACGTGTTTTCATGCGCCTATGAAGGTACATTGCTGGATATGAATTCAGAGATATGGAGGTAACCCCATGAAAGGATATTTTGGTAAATTCCTGAAGGTAGATCTGACAAATAAAACAATAGAAGATTTTTCCATAAGTGATGATGATCTGAAACAATATGTAGGCGGATCAACACTTGCCGCCAAAATCATATATGACTATGTAAAACCGGGGATGGACCCGCTTGCGCCGGAAAATCCGCTGGTCTTTGCCGCCGGGCCCTTTACAGGGTCCAATGTTCCCATGGTCAGCCGAGCGGCAGTTTGCGGAATAGCCCCGGGAAGCGGTCTCTGGGGTGAGGCGACAACGGGCGGAAGCTTTCCCTCTCGTCTCAAAGGCACCGGTTATGACGGAATACTGATAACCGGCAAGGCTGATAAGCCGGTCTATCTGTTCGTTAAGGAGGGTAAGGCGGAGATTAAAGATGCCGCTCATCTGTGGGGGAAGGACACCTATAAGACGCAGGAGCTGATCGATAAGAAAGTTGGTGAAAAGGCTTCAACCGCCTGTATCGGCATGGGTGGAGAAAAATTAATTCCATACGCCGGTATCATGAACGACGAAGGCAGGACTGCGGGAAGATGCGGTATGGGAGCGCTGATGGGCTCGAAGAACCTCAAGGCCGTTGTCGTGTCCGGGAATCAGAAGGCCGAGGTTGCGGACGGCGAAGGCCTGAAGGCCGTTGTCGAAGAAACTCGTGATTGCATCAAGAGTACCGCTAACACGAACGCGTACAAATTGTACGGGACAAACATGTACATCGATCTGGGTATGCGACTGGGAGACGTGCCCACCAAGTATTTTACCAAAAGCATTTTCCCTGTTGAGAAACTGCACGGCCCGGCCTTCAGAACGCGCTACAATATGACAAACTACGCGTGCAGGGGCTGCCCGATCGGATGCGGCAGAGTCATTAAGGATTTCAGCGACGACATCAAAAGGGTCGATGGCCCTGAATACGAAACCGTGGCCGCCTTTGGGCCGCTTTGTATGAACTTTGATATTGATACCGTGGTCAAGGCAAACCATTTCTGTAATATGCATGGGATCGATACCATGTCTTCCGGCGTATCCATCGCTTTTGCCATGTATTTGTATGAGAAGGGAATTCTCACAAAAGAGAAAGCAGGCATGGAAATAAAATGGGGGGACGCCGCTGTTATCCTCAAGCTGCTGGATATGATCATCAAGCAGGAGGGAATCGGCGTTGTCTTATCCAAAGGTGTCAAAGAGATGGCCATCGCGTTCGGGGCGGACCCTGAAGACGCGGCTCAGGTAAAGGGGCTGGAATTTCCGATGCACGATTCGCGGGCCTATCAGGGCGCGGCGTTGTCGTACGCGGTCGGTCCCAGGGGCGCCTGTCATTTGAAAGGCTGCTTTTATAACTTTGATGCCCCGGGGACCGAATCCGGTCTGGAACTGGGGATCACCTTTTCCGATAAAAACGATCCCGCGCAAAAGGGCGCGCTGACCGCGAAGATGCTCCACTTCTGCGAACTGTTCAACAGCTTCACCCTGTGTCAATTTTCACCGATGCCGGCTCCGATGATTGCCCGGGCGCTCGTGGCTATTACCGGCAATCCCTGCAGCACGATGGATCTGCTCACCTTCGGCGAACGGTCCCTTAATCTGAAGAGGGCCATCAACAACAAGCTTGGTGTCACAAGGGCAGACGACAAACTGCCGAGGATTGTCCGGCAGGCACTTAAGGAGGGATCAACGGCGGGGATAGAGCCGGATATGGATTTGATGCTGAAGGAATTTTATGAAGTGAGCAAGTGGGACTGGGAAACCGGCAAACCGGCAAAGGAAAAACTCGTCGAATTAGGGCTTACCCAACCGGTGCAGGACCTCTGGGGATAACGTGAGCAGGGCCACGTAAAAGAAGAATAACAACAAAGGCACCCGAGTTCGCGCTAGGGAGCCATTCGACGCGAAAAGGAGTCTCACGTATGTGAGGCTCCTTTTCTTGCTTTTCGACACGCTCAAAGTACCGAGAAGCGTCGGGGGACTCGTGGTCTCCCGGCCGTGATACATGACTCGTGATGAGCGTCGAATGGTCTCGAGTGAAGTCGAGAGACCTTTAAATCGGCCGTGTGCCCCTCAACCTTGATTCCATCAACCGGCACTGTGATATATTATTTCTCGGGTTTTCGCTTGACGAACCTAACTGTGTAGGTATATTTTCAGAAAAAATATTCTCCATCGACAGCGGTCCGATCCCGGCGGGAAGATCCGTCAGACCCGGGTACTTATCAACCTTCCTGCTCTTGCTGAAAACTCCGGAAGCTGTCTCTTCCAAGCCGTAATCCGGCTAGGGTGAATCTGGTAACGCGAGGATAGCTCAACGTATGTCACGATCCGGTTTTGCGAGACCGGCGCTTGATCACACCCTTCAGTGTAATGATTTTCTGATGTGAGACAGTGTCTCAGAAACGCGTAGAGGACACAAAAATGACAAGCAATTCAGCAATAGACGCAACCCGGCGAGAGCAGTCTCTTGCAACACTGCAACGCGAGCAATTTGATGTCCTGGTGATCGGGGCAGGGATTACCGGATGCGGCGTAGCCAGGGATGCCGCCATGAGAGGGCTGCGTGTGGCCCTGGTGGACGCCGGCGACATTGGAGCGGCGACATCCAGTCGATCCGCGAAACTGATACACGGGGGTGCCAGATATCTGGCCCAGGGTCAAATGACCGTGGTTAAAGAGGCAGCTAACGAACGACGTATTATCAGAAAACTGGCGCCTCACCTGTCCCTGACCAACCCCATGGTAGTGCTGGCCAGAAGCAAGACGGCCCTGGCCATGTTGAGCTCAGGCCTGTGGACGTATGAAAAACTGGGTCATGTTGATAAAAAGGAACGACATGTCATGTGGGATAAGGACGATTTGAAAACCAATGAACCCAGTGTGAAAAGGGACGATCTGGTTGGGGCTGCCGTCTACCCTGAATACCAGACAGAGGACTCGCGTCTGACACTGGCCAATGCCCGGAGCGCGGCCGCTCATGGAGCCGTGGTCGCCACCTACGCGGCAGTTGATACGATAGTAATGAAAAATGGCACGGCGGTCGGGGCCATGGTACGCGATGTCCTGTCCGGAAAGGGAGAACCATTCGAGGTCAGAGCCAAGGTTGTGGTCAACGCGGCAGGACCCTGGGTGGATGCCGTCCGGAAAATGGAAGAGAGAGGGGCGGCGAATAAATTGCAGTTGACCAAAGGCATTCACCTGATTTTCTCCAGGGATCGACTGCCCATGGAACGGACCATCTGCTGGTCCGGTCCGGACAAAAGGGGGTTGTTTGCCGTACCGCGGGGACGGTTTGTGTACATGGGCACCACGGACACCTTTTACCCAAAACCCGAATACTGGCCCGAGATCACCCGGGAAGACATCGATTACCTGAGGGATTCGGCCAGTACGGTTTTTAACGTTGATCCGTTAACCGACGCCGACATCGTCGGTCTATGGTCCGGTATCCGGCCCCTGCTGGGAGAAGAAGGCAAAAAGCCCTCTGAGATCTCCAGGAGAAACGAACTGTTGATGGGGCCCGGCGGCATGATCAGCGTGGCCGGCGGGAAATTGACCAGCTACCGTTCCATGGCAGAGCGGGTGGGAGACGAGTGTCAGAAGACACTGGGTATGAAACCGTCAGCGGCCGCAACGGATGATGAACCCCTGCCCGGAGGCGATCTGGGCGAACCGTTCGAGACCTTTACAGCCAGGGTCGAGGCATTGGGACTGTCATCGGTTGAAGCACAGCGTCTCGCCCGACTGTACGGATCCGAGGCGTTAACACTTTTTTCTGAAAAGTCGGGCCCGGCCGTGGAGGCTGAATTCGCCGTGAAGAATGAGGGCGCCCTGACGCTGGAAGACTACTGGGTGCGCAGAAGTGCCCGATCGAATTTCGATGATAACGGCGGCATGGACGCGCTTGAGCCCGCGGCTGAAGTCATGGGAAATCTGCTCAAGTGGTCTGAAGCGGAAAAAAACAATCAGATCGAGCTGTGCCGAAAGCGCCGGCAGAAAGAGATGAGTATCCTCAACAAGTAATTCGATGCGTCAGATGCACGGTAAGGGGGACATCCCGGATGATTTTAGAAGTTATAGAAAAGCTGAAAGGGGCCATCGGACCCGAAAAAGTAACAACCGATACAACCATTCTGAAGGAACTCAGACACGACTATTCGGTGACGAGCAAGCTGGCGGACTTGCAGGGCAGGGGAGCCCCGAATCCAGGCTGTGTCGTCAATCCGGAAAACACCCGGGATGTCGTTGCAATCGTCAAGATCTGCAACGAGCATAAAGCGCTGCTGATCCCCTTCGGTCTGGGGTCCGGTGTGTGCGGCGGCATTATTGCAACCCCTGAGACCGTGCTGCTGGACATGAGTTCCATGAAACGGATCCGCACAATAGACAAGCTGAACCTGATGGCCACCTTCGATGCCGGTGTCAGAGGGACTGATGCCGAGGCGTCAGTGGCCAAGGAAGGCATGACCATCGGGCACTATCCGCAATCCATCGAACTGAGCACCGTTGGCGGGTGGGTTGCCACCCGTTCTTCGGGTCAGTTTTCCAGCGCCTACGGCAGTATTGAGGATGTGGTGATGGGCCTGGAAGTGGTGTTGCCCAACGGAGAGGTCCTGGAGACACGCCTGACACCCAGGGCCTCCGCCGGGCCTGATCTCAAACACCTGTTTCTGGGGAGCGAAGGGACACTGGGCATCATCACGGCGGTCACCTTTTCTCTGCGCTGGAGGGCGGAAAAGCAGGGGTACAGCGCTTT
>JAUSPK010000007.1 GCA_030655735.1 Syntrophales bacterium
TGTACAATTTATAGTCATCTCTGCCTCCTTTTCCCCTAAACCAACAGGAAAAACAGACAGATAATGACCATTAACCTATATAATGTCAACGATCATTTTGTTACGTATAGCAGGAAGAACGGAATGATTCTCCATACCCCAATTCAATCTCACCCCAACAACGGGATAGGAACCATGGGCCGCAATCCTAAATTATTAGAATTATCCCGGGTGATCGAACCCCTTCCCGATTACTTCCTGAGTTTCATTTATGATCAAAAAAGCCTTTGGATCAATCGTGATGACCAGGTCTTTTAACTTGGCCAACTCAAAAGGACTTATCACGCTGTAGATGACTTCAACGGGAGAGCGGCTATACGCCCCTTTCCCGGAGAGCAGGGTTGCCCCCCGGTGCAGCTTAATCAAGATCTGCTGGCAGATTTCTGAAGATTGAGAAGAAATAATCCAGACACTCCTACGTTCGCTGAAACTGCTGATAATTCGGTCCATGACCGATCCTGAGGTATAGACATAAACGATTGAATAGAGAGCGGCATTGAGGTCAACCAAGAAGGCTCCCAGAATCAGCGGAATGGTGTTGATTGAAAAAGTGACGAGCCCCACGCGAACAGAGAACCTGCGATTCAATACCATGGCGATGATCCCTGTTCCCCCTCCCGATCCTCCAGCCCGAAAAATCAGCCCTGAACCCACTCCCGATATCACTCCGGCAAAAAGGCAGGCTAAAAGAGGATTCTCCACGGGGATCTGAAGATGGGTCGTTACGGTCAGGAAAAAAGAGAAAGATGCCATACCCAGTAGGCTGAAGGCAAAGAATTTCCCGGAGAGCATAGTCCAGCCCATGATGAAAATAGGAATATTGATCAAGAAGATCATGAGGCCGATGGGAAGTTTGGGAACCAGGTAATAGATGACCAAGGCTAACCCTGAGACTCCCCCAGTGAGGAGTCTATGATGGACCAGGATGCCATTAATGGCAATGGACCACATCAGAGCTCCCAAAATAATGGAAAGAGAAGGAATCCATATATCTTTCTGGAAGACAGACGCCCGTATCTTAACCCAGATTTTTAGTTTCTTCATTTATCCCTCATCACTAAATCACTCTTATCGGAATTCCCAACAGCGGCGGGAGTATTGATACAAACACATGCAGAATGCAAGAGTAAAATCATGATACGATGTTCATTACCATTCGTAAGTATGAAGCTCTGTCAGAATTGCCGAATGCTTTGTTACAGGAAGGAAGCCACCAGCCTGGATGAGCGGGAAACAATCTGTCAGTTAGTAGCATGTTTCATCAAGTGCACAAATGGCTATTTTAGAATTTGTTTAAGAAGCAGGCACCCTTTGTAACATTACCGATTTAAATGAAAAATTTACGGCGTTGTCCGGGATTGACGATACACCGCGTCCAGCTCCCTGCAGGCGGTGTCAAAGGTGTAGCGCAGGGCAAAATTAACAAACCCTTTTCTTGCCAGTATCCAGCCCACATCAATTGTGATTTTCAACGGCGACGTCTTTTTTATCCAGCGGTAAATCATAAGCGGCCATTTCATCCAGCGATACAGATCCCGGGTTCTTTTGGCGATTATCAAGGCCTTGCTTGGAAACGCTAATTCGGTAATGGATTTTATATTATAAAGTGATTCCAGCCGTACCCGATGAAGCTGTTTCACTATTGGAATTTTTTCGGTTTCAGACAGCGTCCTGATCCAGTCCTGACAGCAATACAGCAGGGGCCCAATGGCGGCCTCCTCAAGCGGACGCTCGGCAGCAGGAAAATAGTGAGCGGCAATTACCTCGGCGCTCTCCTGCACGGCTGTTTTCCAGTCTCGAAACCCGGAGGTAGAAAAAAGAAAGTTATTGATTCCCACCAACCGATTGCGTATATCCCGAATCCGCGGGTCTCTTTGATACGGTTCCGAAGGTTTTACGGCATCCAGCGCTTCAAGTGCCTTTTCTATTTCATCGACCGGATGTAAAGCCGTATCTTCGCCGCCTTCATCTTCATCATAGGTGTCGACAGCCATTTTGCCTACGAATAGATAAACATCCATCAATAAACAGCGGGTTAGAATCAGCATTGTCAGACGATTGGAAAAATAGGCCAGCAAGGAAAAGGGGTCGGGCAGGATTATCAGACGCAATCGATATACCCTGCGCATAATGTTACGGTATCGGTAAAGATACCTGACAATCCGGTATTGACACACCCGCTGATACCATACAAAAGACTGACGGATATGACGGATACGAACCTTTTGTAACCGTTCAAACCCCGGCCGCCGCAGAATCATTTCCAAACGATCGGCAGATGCACGGGCGGCATTGAGGAAACTTCCGGTGCTGACGCGCAGTTCGGGTTTTTCCGCTTCCGGGTGATAACAGCCGGCAATTGAACGGATATAGGTGCTAAGATGAAGCACTTCCCCGGGATCAAGGGAAGTCGCCTTCCAGATCCGGTTACAGTCTTCTATCACCACCTCAAGCGCCCGGCGACGGACCCCCTGCGACTCGCCGGCCGCCTTTTGTAAGCCTTTGAACTCGTCACGGAGGGAACCTTTCCAGTGTAAAATTCCGCGTACCCGCCAGATGGCAACCACACCGACAGCGGATAAGAGCAGTGCGCTTACGGCCAGCAATCCCGTGAAGATTTTCCAGGCAAACCACCCATCCATCATAACGTATGTTCCTGTAGTAAAATAGTGACAGCGACTCTTTTCTCACTCCTTACTGAAAAGGGTTTCCAGAACCGCTGCTGTCACGCTGTAAATATCAAGGTCTCTGCTCTCTCTGGGCCCTGCGACATTCAAGACCCGTATCGCGTTGTCTTCAATCCATCCCTTCAGGGTATCCGCCGCGTCACTGACCGACAGCCGGTCCATGTCGAGGTGGAGATGAGAGCGCCCATGTTCTTCCGCAAGTGCTTGGGTCAGCGCGGATCCTCCGTCAAGCGCGCCGTGGGAGATGATCAGGGTGCCGTCCGAATCGAGAACGTTCTGCTCCGTCCGATCCGCGTAGTCGGCGGTGGGCATCTCCCGCATGTGATATCTATCGGGGAGTACCCCGGCTTCGGTTGCCCGTCCTTTCGGGACCCAGCCTCCGTGGGGGATATCGAGCCTGATCGCGACATCGAGGGCGGCCCGATCCGCGCCGGTCTGTCCGCCGGATACTATCTTTTCAATCATTACATTCACTGTCGGTATTGGTGAAGAAAAAACTAAAAAACAGGGACCATTCCCAGCCCCTAAGCTACGGTGCCTTCCATCCTTTCAGGGCATCGGCGAAGGGGCTCCCCGATGGTTTTCCTTTTCCACCCGTCTCACGCCTCGCAGGTTTGCCGCCGGGTTTCTCTCCCCCAGGAGGAGTATCTTTGTCCCGTCTGCCGCGCGGTTCCATCGGATCTGAACGCATGGAGAGCGCGATGCGGTTTCGTTTTATGTCAACTTCCATCACCCTCACTGCGACCCTCTGATTTACCTTCACGACATCATGGGGATTGCGGACAAACTTGTCGGCCAGCGCGCTGATATGCACGAGCCCGTCCTGGTGAACCCCGATATCCACAAAGGCGCCGAACTCGGTCACGTTTGTTACGATACCGGGGAGTTTCATCCCCACCTCCAGGTCCGCGATCTTGCTGACGCCCTCGGTGAAGGCAAAGAGTTCGAACTGCTCGCGCGGGTCGCGGCCGGGCTTCGCGAGTTCCATCATTATATCCGTGAGGGTCGGCATGCCGGTGGTGTCGCTGACATAGTTTTTCAGTATAATCTTTTCACGAAGCTCGGCGCTGGTCATCAGGTCCGAAACCGCACAGCCAAGATCTTTCGCCATCGATTCGACAACAGGGTAGCTCTCGGGATGGACTGCCGAGGCATCGAGGAGGTTTTCCGCGCCCCGTATTCTCAGAAAACCGGCCGCCTGTTCAAATGTCTTTGCCCCCATCCCCGGAACCTTCATCATCTGGGCGCGCGAGGAGAATGCCCCATTTTCATTGCGGTAGGAGATTATATTGCCGGCCAGTTTTTCCGAGAGGCCCGACACATAGCTCAGGAGCTGTTTGCTCGCCGTATTCACCTCCACGCCGACCGCGTTCACGCAGCTCGCCACAACATCATCCAGGGATTTTTTCAGGGCCTTCTGGTCCACGTCATGCTGATACTGTCCCACACCGATGGCCTTGGGGTCGATCTTTACCAGTTCCGACAAGGGGTCCATAAGGCGCCTCCCGATCGACACCCCGCCGCGCACGGTCAGGTCATAATCGGGGAATTCCTCGCGGGCAACCTCTGAGGCGGAATATACCGACGCGCCGCTTTCACTGACCATAATCACGGCGACCGTTCTGCCGAAGTCTATGCCCCTGCAGAACGCCTCCGTCTCGCGCCCGCCCGTGCCGTTGCCAATGGCGATGGCTTCGACACTATAACTCTCTACCAGTTTCTTCAATGTCTCTTCCGATTCCTTCACGCGGCCATGCGGCTGGAGCGGGAAGATCGTATCGT
The DNA here is from genome assembly GCA_030655735.1 of Syntrophales bacterium. Classification (GTDB taxonomy): domain Bacteria; phylum Desulfobacterota; class Syntrophia; order Syntrophales; family UBA2210; genus UBA6078. The sequence goes on from JAUSPK010000007.1 coordinate 4,509, forward strand.
TATGCAGAAGCTTTCCCTGCGGGTCGAGGCAGACAACCTTGCACCCCGTACGCAGGCCGGGATCGATGGCAAGGACCCTCTTCTGGCCAAGGGGAGAGGCAAGGAACAGATTTCTGACGTTCTGCGCAAATACCCTGATCGCCTCGCCGTCTGCCCTGTTTTTGCTTTCAAGACGGGTCTCCGTTTCCATGGAGGTTGAAAGAAGACGCTTGTAGCTGTCTTTCACCGCGAGACGCACCTCCCGCGCGGCTGGATTATCCCCCTTTACAAAGTGCCGTTCAAGGATCGCGACAGTTTTTTCCTCATCCGGAAGGACGCGAAAGATGAGGAATCCCTCGGAAGCGCCGCGGCGGATAGCCAGAACACGGTGCGATGGCGCCTTGGCCACGGGTTCTTCCCAGTCGAAATAATCCTTGTACTACGACCCCTCCTCTTCCTTACCCCGGGCAACCTTTGAGTGTATGACGGCCTTTTTGGCGAACAGTTCCCGCAGGGCGTCTCTGACAGCCGCGTCTTCGTTGATCCACTCCGCGATGATATCGCGGGCCCCGGCGAGCGCGTCTTCGATTGTTTCCACCCCTTTTTCGGGATCGATAAAGGCGGCTGACTCCGACTGCGGGTCGATGTCACCCTGTTCGAAGAGCTTCGCGGCCAGCGGCTCGAGCCCCCGCTCCTTTGCCGCCATGCCGCGGGTACGACGTTTCGGCCGGTAGGGGAGATAGATGTCTTCCAGAACGGCCAGGGTCCCGGCGGACAGCACCTTTTCTTTCAGCTCGTCGGTAAGCTTCCCCTGTTCCTCCAGCGATTTGAGAATGGCCTCTCTGCGCTTGTCCAGTGTCTCGAGCTGCTCGAGCCGGTCGCGGATGGATATGACGTTGACCTCGTCAAGCCCCCCGGTTGCCTCCTTGCGGTATCGGGCGATGAAGGGGACGGTCGCCCCCTCTTCCAGGAGGAGAGCGGCTGCCCGCACCTGTTTCTCCGTCAGTTGCAGTTCCCGCGCGATCTGTGCGACATGTATTTCCGTCATCTGTATGTTTGGCTCCATATGGATTCGATTCTTAAGTAAATTGACAGGTCACAGGATGTCGAGGATCAAACGGCATCCGAACCCGTTCCGGTATCTCGTTTTTCAGGGATATTCCTAACTGAAGGGCATGACATATCGGTACATCATCCAGAAATGCGAGAAGGTTCCCATCATGACGAAGAGATGAAAGATCTCATGAAATCCGACGATCCGGGGCCAGGGGTCGGGTTTCTTGACCGCGTAGATCACGGCGCCCGTGGTATAAAACAGCCCGCCGAGGAGCAGCCACAGCATTCCCCCGAGATGAAGGGTCTGTATCAACGGCCATATGGCCACAAGGGCGATCCACCCGACGGCGATATAGATAAGGGTGTAGAGCCACCGCGGGGCCTGTGTCCAGAAGACTGTCATGAGTATGCCGCTTACGGTCAGGCCCCATATGGCTCCGAACAGGCTCCATCCCCAGGCGCCTCTCAGGGGGATTAGGCATACGGGGGTATAGGTGGCGGCGATCAGTATAAAGATCATCATGTGATCGATCTTCCGGAGACGCTGGCTGATCTTTTCTGAGACAGGCAGCCAGTGATACAGGGTGCTTGCCGTATAGAGCAGGATCATCCCCGCTCCGAAGATGGAAAAGGCCACTATGTGGACGGGTTTGACGGGGTGAGTAGAACCCCATATCAGGAATACCAGCCCGGTTACGGCAAGGACAAGACCTATGAAATGGGTAAGCCCGCTCACG
>JAUSPK010000050.1 GCA_030655735.1 Syntrophales bacterium
GCAACCACTTTTTCAGCCGCTGTCATATCAATCTCGCATATCACCACATTGGCACCTCACCTAGCAATAGCAAGAGCTATAGCTCGACCAATCCCCTGACCCCCTCCAGTCACTAACGCTACCTTATTCTCTAATTCCATACTGCTCTACCTCCCTCATTTTTTTCTCTCCAAATCTTACTAATACGAACACCTCTTCAAAAAACTACTCTTCCTGATTTGATGCCGCAACTCCATCTACCAGAAATGTGACATAACTTTATCCCACAGTATCGACCAACCTTAACGGGTTTCAAACCGCATTTTTCAGGACGGACTAATTAACCAAAAGCGTGAATTATGCACATCGTCGTCTATCTTTTCACTGAATTCTGATTGTGCCTCCTTACAAATTTCAATGATTTGCTTTCATGAAAGTTGCCTACATGGATGGTTTCGTAATAACAAATAAATCACAAAGCTTCTCCTTCAATAATGTCATTCCTCCCCAGCAACTTATATGCCAATTCTCCTCATATTGGTTTTAGTGGGTTTTGTTTTATGCGGTCGTAGACAGAATACCACGGGTTTACCCGTGGATGAATGAGTCCGGCGGCGGTATAATGCTGCCATGGAATACACAACAACAGCTCACAGCATATACTATCTTCAGTACCATGTGGTTTGGGTTTGCAAATACCGCCGACGGGTCCTAAATCCTGGCATGTGTGGTTACATCCGAAAGCTAATGCCGAAGCTGCTACGAAGTATGCCCGGGGTGACGTTGGGATCGATTGGCTTTGATAAAGATCATGTACATATGGTGATGTCAATTCCGCCAAAATACAGTATATCTTCCGTCATGGGAAAGCTGAAAGGCCAATCGGCCTCACAATTGCGCAAAGCGTTTTCATGGCTGAGTAAGGTGTATTGGGACGAGAATATTGTATGGTCGCCGGGCTACTTCGTCAGCAGCGTGGGTGTTGACGAAGAAACGATAGATACCCCCGGCTAAAGCCGGGGGTATCTATAAAGACTCTGTGACATCGTGATGACATAGAAAAAATTTCGCCCTTGCCCTGTATTCTAAGACGTGGTAATGAAAGTTGTTTTTGTTTGTCGATGGGTATTTATCATGGGGCGTTTGTCATGAAAAAACAAAGGGAAGAAGAGGTACAGCCTCTCGGTCAGCTCAGGAAGTTGATCCGCCTGAACAGGGAATTCGACATCATCGACCTCTTTTCGGATCTCCATCCGGCCGATATCGCCGATCTCATCGACAACCTCGGGGAACAGGAAAAGATCCACCTCTTTTCCCTCCTTGATGTGGAAAAGGCATCCGATGTTATACCAGAACTGAGTGATGCCTCCCGGGAACAGATCCTTGAAGATATGTCAGACAAGAAGCTCACCGAGATCATCGACGAGATGGACTCGGATGACGCTGCGGACGTCATCGCCGGGCTGCCCGAAGAGCAGGCGAGGGCCGTCCTTGACGGAATAGAACCCGAGGGATCAAGGGATCTCAAAAAACTCCTGAAATACGATGAGGACACGGCCGGCGGCATCATGCAGTGGGAGCTGGTCTCGGTTTCCTCAGATTCCACGATCAACGGCGCCTTGAACGCCGTGGTGCAGGCCTCGGACGAGATCGAGGTATATAACGTCTTTGTCGTGGACAGGGACAACGTCCTCGTCGGAGCCATCCCTCTCCAGAAACTGATCACCTCCAAGCGTCACAGCCTGGCTATCGAAGCCATCGACAAGACCATCCCCTCTGTCCAGACAGGCGTCGATCAGGAGGAGGTCGCGCGGATGTTCGAGAAGTATGACCTTCTCTCTCTTCCCGTCGTTGATATCGGCAACCGCCTGCTGGGCCGGATCACGATTGATGATATCGTCGACGTCATGGAGGAGGAGTCCTCGGAGGACATCTACCGCATCGCCGGCCTCCACGAAGACGATAGTGTTTTCAATAGTCCAGTACAATCCATAAGGCGAAGACTTCCCTGGCTTTATCTCAACCTCCTGACGGCCCTCGCCTCGGCACTGGTGATCGGCTTCTTTGAGGACACCATACGGATGGTCATCGCCCTCGCCGTCTTCATGCCGGTAGTTGCCGGCCTTGGAGGAAATGCCGGCAGCCAGACGCTCACCCTGATCGTCAGGGGGATGGCACTCGGCGAAGTCACCTTCGAGAATTCACGAAAGGCACTCTACAAACAGTCTATCGTGGGGATCGTCAACGGCGTGGCGGTAGGCTTCGTCATCGGTGCCATAGCATATCTCTGGAAAGGGATGCCCGTCCTGGGGGTGGTTCTCGGCCTCGCCATGATAATCAATGTGTTCGTGGGCACACTGATAGGGACCCTGATCCCCCTGAGTCTTAAATGGCTGAAGGCCGATCCCGCTCTGGGTTCACACATCTTCGTAACCGCCTTCACAGACGCATTCGGGTTTTTCTCCTTCCTGGGTCTCGCAACCATATTTTTAAAATTGCTGGTATGAGAAGGCCTCCCCTCAAGACACCGGCTTTTGTCCTTCATTTTCTCAACTACGGAGAATCCGACCGCATCGTTACCTTCTTCACCAGGGAATTCGGCAAGGTCAAGGGAATCGCCAAGGGGGCCCGGCGCAGCAAAAAGAGATTTTCCAACGCCTTAGAACCCTTCTCTCATTCCACGATCCTCTTCTCCAGAAGGGATGAAAACAGCCTCGCCATCATAGAAAATTGCGACGTCATCAACCACTATCCGGCTATCAGGGCCGATCTGGGAAGGACCATGACCGCGTCATACATGATCGAGCTCGCCGACCGCTTTACCGCAGAGGGCAAGAGGAGCACCGGCATCTTCCACCTTCTGGAGGGATTTCTGGGGCTTTTGGAGGGGGGAAACGGCCTGGAGGAGACAACACGATTCTTCGAACTGCGTCTGCTCAAGCTCTCGGGATACGAGCCGGTACTGGAAAGATGCATCCTCTGCAACACGCCCTTTGATGAAATTGATACCACCTTCTTTGATTCGGCACGAGGCGGCATACGGTGTTTGCAGTGCGGCCGCGGCGATCAGGACTGTATCCCCATATCCACCGGGACCATCAAGACCCTCCTGATGGGAAAGAAGATCGAAACGGACCGGATACCGCGTCTGATCCTGTCGGAGAATGCCCTGCGGGAAAGCAGCCAGATCTTCAGACACTTTATACGGTATATCCTCGGAAGAGAACTGAAGTCCCTGCGCGTCCTGGATGAAATCAGGGGAATGATATAACCCAAGTGACCCGAAGCTAGAAGCTCGATTCCGCCTTGACAGTCTCCTCCCCTTGATGATAGCGTTCCCCCGTCTAAATACCGTAGCCCA
>JAUSPK010000022.1 GCA_030655735.1 Syntrophales bacterium
ACCGGTTTCACTGTCTTCGCTGGTGTCACTGTTGCCGCTGGTGCCGCTGCCACTTCGTAGGAGAGAGAAGAGACATCAAAATCAACAACCACCTTCGGACCATCTTTCCAGTATCGGTAGGGGACCATCCCTTTCAGAAACAGGCGCGCGCCGACCGTCTTCTCCCCCTCCGTTACCGTGTTATAGAGAACTATCCGCTGAAGGACTCTCAGACCGTCACCTATGTACACCCTTTTCGCCCCCTCTGGAACGGACACCCCTCTCAGGGTTATCAGCAGCACGGTGTCCGATTCCCTCGATATCTCAAAATCGGGTGCGTCGGAAAGGAGTATGGAGACCCGCTCCTTCCCCTGTATCCTTTCAAGGGCCACGTCTCTGACAGAGATGACGCCCACACCGTTCTCCTCCGCCTGTGCCTGCGCGGGAGAAGGCCCCGTGGAGGCCTTATCGACGGTTGCACAGCCGGACAGGAGCAACAGCCCTAGTATGAAAAAAAGGGCAAAGGGAATTATGGTTCTCTCTGGTTTCATGGATTTCCCCCATTTTTCTCGAGCGCAAGGATGACTCGTTCCGTGTGTATATCTCCGGAATAATCTTTTATCTTCTCCACCACGACCACACTGTCAGGGAGGATCTCCTCCACCCTGCCCCCATTGATCCCGAAAGGGGTGCCCCTGCGAAGGGTATACCGCTTTCCTTCAGGGGTCTTCACTATGGCAATCTTTTTATTTGCGGTCCAGACAATTCCGGTAAGACGAAAGTTGTCCACAGGGAATCTCTGGAGGGGGGGGATGGGTACAGACTCTTTCTGCACGGCCTCTTTCTGTGCGGCCTCTTTCCGTTCTTCCACTATATCGATAAAAGGTTTGAAGGGGTCCGGTTTTCCCTCCGGGTTGTATCTATAGACGCCGGGATCCTTCTCTCCCGTCTCAGCACACAGACCCGGTGCTGTCACAGGAAAAAGAAACAGCACCGCAGCTGCCGCTGCAACCCACCGTAGCAAAGAGTTATGTTTTCTTTTTGCCCGTCTTTTCATTCGTCTCTTCATTTGTCTCTTCCAGAAACATGTATATCTTCATGGAACAGGCGGCACTCAGGAGGCCTCCCCCGGCGTCCTTTTCCGTCCCTTTTTTGATTAAAACATCTGTTATAGTGGCTATGCGCGGGAGGCGTGCCACGCTGTCGAAGAAAACGGCGATATCATTGTACCGTCCTGTAACGACAATCCTGACCGGTATCTCGGCATAAAATTCCTTTGGAACGGGGGGCATCGGTTCGAAAAGGATGAAATCGAGCCCGGCGTCCCTCCCCGCTTCGGAGACGGAGGTGAGCAGATGTGGAATTTCTTTCTGCTCCGGAAGTTTGGCCAGAATGATCTTCAGGTCTTCCTTCAGTGCGACTATATCCTGCTTATGTCGCTCTATCTGCGCCACCACTCGCTGCCGTGTCACTATCTGCGTGTTGATAGTCTCCAGGTCGCCTCTCAGTTTGGTCTTACTCTCAAAGGCTGGCTGAAGAAAATAAAACCAGTAGAAATAGCCGAGGAGGAGGAGAACACCAACGAATATCATCAGCTTTTTAGCGCCGGACAGGCGTTGTATATCTTCGAGGCCTATCGCCATCTCTTATCCCTTCTCCGCCTCGCAAAGGAGGACAAACCCCATTAGTTTTACCCCTGAGATAGTCGTCTGCTTCGAGGCAATCAGGTCTACCGTACCGATATAGGGAGAGTCTTCGAGCCTTTTCATGAATTGTGCTATCGCCGGATTGCTGACGGCCACTCCCTCAACACGCAACTCACTGCCCTTCTTGGTGATGCTGGTGAGCCATTCACTCTGCGGGGAAATTCTGGAGGCAAGTTCATCCATGATATGAACCGAATAGGTACGGTCTCCCTCAAGATCCTTTATGATTCCTATCTTCTTTCCCAGCGTTTCCTTGTCTGCCTTAAACTCTTCCAGATTCCCCGTTTCTTTGGTAAGGACGTTCAGCCTGGCGCGCGCCGATTCGACCTCGGCCTCCAGCCCCGCGACACCCATACTGATATGGAGGTGGAGAAGGATCAGAAGGAGAAAAAACAGACCGAGGGAGGCCCCTCCGATAACAATCTGACGCTGGGCGCCTGCCTTCTTTTGTTCTTCTCGATATGGGAGGAGATTGATTCGTATCATGAGTCCCCCACCCTCCTGAGGGCCAGGCCAACGCCTACAGCCGCAATGGGGCCTACCTCTCGTATATAAGAAGGACTGAAAACACTTTTGTCGTACAGTATACTTTTGAAAGGGTCGAATATCTCTACTTCACAGTGGAACATGTCTTTCATGGCGTCAGCTATGCCCGGGATTGCGGCACAGCCGCCGCTGATAAGTATACGGCTGATAGACGATCCACTCACCGTCGAGCTGAAATAATCGAAAGATCTCCTTATTTCCAGGAGAATGGGCTCAAGATAATCTAGAACCTTTTCCCCCGTGTTGCCATCCTTGCCTGGAGTTCCAAACTTTACCATCTCGGCCTCTTCAAAAGAAATCCCGAGTTTCTCTTGAAGGGCCTGCGTAATGGAATCTCCCCCCAGCAGAACATTTCTTGTGAAGACGGACTCTTCGTCCTTGACAATATTGATATTGGTTATACTCGCACCGACATTGACCAGGGCAACGATATCATCGGTCGCAAAATCATAGTTCTCCTCATAGGCCGTCTCCAGCGCGAAGGAATCAACATCTATTACCGCCACCCTTGATCCTGCCTGCTCGATCGCGTCGGCATAACTTTCAGTAACTTCCTTCTTCGCGGCAGCGATGAGAACCTCCATCTGGTTGGAGTCGTTATCCCCCTGGCTGCATATATGAAGGTCGAAATTGACATCCCGGATGTCATCAAACGGCAGATATTCTCCGGCCTCATCAATTATAAAATCGCGCAATTCCCCCTCTTCCATTTTTCGAAAACCGGCCTTTTTAATCATAACGACATGTCCTGAGAGGGCTATTATGACATTTTTTCCCCCGTATCGGGACATCTTGAAAAGTTCCCTTATCTTTTTGACGAGGGCATCATGATCCCTGATCAAACCGTTTTCTATAGTCCCTCTTTCAAGGGATACCTGCGTAAAGCGCTGAAGAGCCCACCCTTCCGAGGTATCCTTCAACTCAACAAGCTTGATGCGGCTTGATCCTATGTCAACCCCCGCGACCTTCTTGCCTCCGGGAAGCAGATCTTTTACTGAGAACATCCGGTCCCCCACGCTTAATCGATAAATTGATAGACCCTGTCGCCCTGCTTTACCATTCCGAGCTCTCTGCGAGCCACTGCCTCAATGTAGTGCACGTCACCTTTGAGCAACCCTATTTCTCTTTTCAGTTCACTATTCTCAATGATAATAATCTCATTGGCCTCTTCCAGGGCAACCTGTTTTTCCTGCAGGGTACGATAGTCCACAAGCCCCCTGTCTCCGAAGATGATGAGGAGCACCATGATGATGAAAATTCCGAACAGAAGCCTGCCAATTCTCATACGACACCTTTTTCCACGGCGGACAACAGTCTCTCCTCGCTAAACCAGCAATAAGTATGCCATTTTTACCTTCACCGCCACGCATCCCCCCGCTTCACGTGTCTGAGAAAGCTTCAGCCAACCGCAGGAAGAGAAAACACCTGTCCGGTAAGCCTTAAGCTATCCATAACAAAGGGTGTTACTCTTTCTCCCACAAGAGGCGGTCCCTCGCTTCCACAGCCTGCATGCCAAGTATAACGATTCAAAATAACAAGATTTTGATACCGCATCCAATGCCTCTGTTGTTGTCTCAACCCTAAAAACGGTGTTTTCCACCGCAAAAGCAGTGTTTTTTTATATGGTTGACGGCTATTCATACAATTGGCGACCCTGATATCGCATCAGGCACCGTCGGAAGGGAGAAGCTGCTGAGGTTCACCCAAAAGGAATTTTCCCTTTTCAATCCAATCTTTAAGGATAGTGGCTATCTCTCTTGCCTTATAATAACTGGACAGGGGCGCGGTAGGGATGACCTTACCGTCAAGTTTTATCTTGCCGCTTCGAAGCTCTTTATAGCTTACCTCGCCTATGCTCTTTGCACTACCGTTCGGGTAATCAACACCATAGTCGTAGACCTGCGCATAGATATCTTTATCTTTCACGGCCGTATATCGGGCCATCTCTTCATTGAGTATCGGTATGGGGACACCTATCCCGACATAGAGGGAAACCCCGTAGCCGAGCATACTTGCCCCCACCAGCCACCGGGGATCCATTTCCTTCAGGTTCCCTATGGTAGCAAGCGTTCCCGCCCCCTCCTTCGGGACACCGTTCTCGCCTCTGGGCACATCCGGATTGTGCTGGGTGCCGGGCCAGGCCACAAACCCTTGGGCTCCACAGAGAAATATCCGCGTACCGATGCCGATGGTCTTGAAATACGGATCATTAAAGAGGGGACTGAGCTGTCCCGATGTGGAGTAGGTCGCGTTCGCCATGTCAGGCCTGAGGACACCCATATAGGTATAGATGGTCCGGTCGGACATGTTTACCGCACAATTGTAATTCTGATAGGCGTTTCTGGGATTGAAGAGAAAGGCATCCCTGAGGTCATGTATCGTGATATTCTTTTCATGCCTGCGGGCGGGATAGCAATCCGTGCCGTAGGATTCGAGGCGCAACCGAATGGCCTTCCCCGCAACAAGATCTTCCAGGACATGTCCTCCGCCGTAGTTGAACTCACCCGGATGGATGCTGTTGAGGGGATCCCCCTCAACCACCTCGGTGGCCCCGATATAACAGTCCACGGCGGCTATACCCCCGTAAGCGGCAACATCGTTGAGCCATACCTTCGAGGCCCGTATCTTGGGAGAGGTATGCCCGAAGTTGAGAAAGGCACCCGATGAGCACATGGGAGCGAAGGTACCTGTCGTAACGACGTCCACCTCTCTGGCCGCCGCGACATCCCCTTTCTTCTCAACGATATCTATGATCTCTTCCGCGGTGACGACAACAGCCCTACCTTCTTTTATCTTCTCATTTATCTCGTGATAGGTTTTATTGACCGTGTATTTTTTCATCTGACCAGCATCCCTTGCGCACCGTCCCATGCATCGTGGAAATACACCACATCAGTAAATAAAACAATAAAAACCCCCTGCCATGGCAACGGACAGGGGCAAAAGGCGCTGAATCCACCTGATTTTTTAATAACTCTTCTGACCTCCCTGGTTATCCCGTATGGCCGAAGCCTCCTGCTCCCCTTCCCGTCGTCTCCAGGTCGTCTGCTATCTCCCATGAGGCCCGGTACACCCTGTGGATAACCATCTGGGCAATACGATCACCCCTCTTAACGACAAAGGGCTCTGCGCCATGATTGATGATCAGGATCTTCACCTCTCCCCGGTAGTCAGCATCTATGGTGCCGGGAGAGTTCAACACGGTGACCCCCGCCTCCACGGCCAACCCGCTTCGTGGCCGTATCTGGGCTTCATATCCGGGGGGCAGCGCGACGGCAATACCCGTGGGTATCAACCCTCTCTCACCGGGAAGCAGGGTTGTGTCCCCATCCACCGCCGCACAGATATCCATCCCCGCCGAGGCCTCCGTCATGTAACGGGGAAGGGAAAGGCCCCCGCCACGCAGCCTCTTAACGGAAATCGCTACGTTGCTATTCAAGGGCATCCTTCATGCTCAGTCGTATCTTTCCGCCCCTGTCGATATCGATGACCTTGACGCGGACCGTATCACCTTCACTCAGCACATCGGTGACCTTCTCCACCCGTTTGTTGTCCAGCTGGGATATGTGCACCAGACCGTCCGTGCCGGGCAGTATCTCCACAAAGGCCCCGAAATCGAGGATTTTTTTCACCGTGCCCTCGTAAATCCTGCCGATCTCCGGCTCTTCGGTCAGCGCCTTGACCATGGCGACCGCCCGTGCCGACGATTCGCCGTCATTCGAGGCTATGGTAACCGTGCCGTCATCGTCCACGTTCATCGACACACCTGTCTCACTGATAATATGCCGTATATTCTTTCCTCCGGTACCGATGACGTCCCGTATCTTCTCCTGCTTTACCACCATGGTGGTAATCCTCGGGGCGTACGGAGAAAGATCCTCCCGGGGGGCGGTCATGGTTTCATTCAATTTACCAATGATAAAGACCCTTCCCTCTCTTGCCTGATACAGGGCATCTTTCAGTATATCACCTGAAAGCCTGTCGACCTTTATGTCCATCTGCAGGGCGGTGATCCCTTTTTTCGTGCCGCACACCTTAAAGTCCATATCTCCCGCATGATCCTCATCCCCGAGAATATCGGAAAGGATCACCACGTCATCACCTTCCTTCAAGAGCCCCATCGCAATGCCTGCGACAGTATCCTTGACCGGGACACCGGCATCCATGAGCGCTAGAGACCCTCCACATACCGTTGCCATGGAGGACGAGCCGTTTGAAGCCAATATCTCGGAAACGAGCCGGATCGTATAGGGAAATTCCTCATGCGAGGGGAGGAGGGGGAGCAATGCCTTTCGGGCAAGGGCGCCATGCCCTATCTCTCTCCTTCCGGGACCCCTCAGGAACTTGGCCTCTCCTACGGAGTAAGGGGGGAAGTTGTAGTGGAGCATAAACGTCCTCATCTCTTCCCCGCCGATGAAGTCCAGTCTCTGTTCATCCGAAGATGTCCCCAGCGTAAGGGCAACAAGGGCCTGCGTCTCGCCCCTGGTGAACAGCCCGGAGCCATGTACCCTGGGAAGGATACCGACCTCGGACGTAATCGTCCGTATATCGCTGTTGGACCGGCCATCTATCCTCCGCTTATCCACCAGGATCATGTTCCGAATGATCTCCCGCTCCAGATCTTCAAAGACAGACCCGGCCTTGGGGTCATATCCGGCCTCGTCGGCGCTCAGCTCCTCCACCATCTTTTTCTTGACCTCGGCCCGCTGTGCGTACCGCTCCAGCTTTCTCCCCTCGAGATAGGCCTCTTTGAGTCCGGAATAGGCAACATCTCTGACCCTCTTCCGGAGTTCTTCACTGATCTCGACCGGTTCGAAGGCTCTCTTGGCCTTGCCCACAGACTGACAGAGAGTGTCCTGAAGCTCGATTGCCGGCCTCATGGACTCCAGTCCGAAATTGATGGCATCAAGAACCTCATCCTCAGGGACCTCGGAGGCTCCTCCCTCCAGCATGACGAGATTGACGTCAAAGGCTCCCTCTCCACCGGCGGAAGGAATCTTCCTTCCAACAAGAAACAGCTCCAGATCGGTCTGCTCCATCTGCTCGGCCGAGGGATTGCACACCAGCTCTCCATCTATCCTTCCCACTCGCACCCCCGCGATGGGGCCTTTGAACGGGATATCTGACATACAAAGGGCCGCGGAGGCTCCAAGCATAGCTGCGACATCGGAATCATTTTCAGCATCCACTGAAAGCACCGTCGCGACTATCTGGGTCTCATGAACATATCCCTGAGGGAAGAGGGGGCGTATCGACCGGTCAATAATTCTCGAGGTAAGGATCTCCTTCTCGTTGAGACGCGCCTCTCTCTTGAAAAATCCGCCGGGGATCTTCCCTGCGGCAAAGGTCTTCTCCTGATAGTCTACCGTAAGGGGCAGAAAATCCAGCCCCTCTCTCTTGGATTTAAGGGATACCGCTGTCACAAGGACAAGGGTATCTCCATAGGTTACCAATGCGGAACCATCCGCCTGCCCGGCGAGATAGTTCGTTGTGACAGACACATCTCTTCCCGCAAGAGTCGTTTTAAATACTTCTCTCATATTATGAGTTACTCCTTTATTTTTTTATCTTCTTAACCCGAGGCGCTTGATAAGCTCCCGGTATCGTTCTATATCCTTTTTCTTGAGATAATCGAGCATGCTCCTCCTCTGCCCCACAAGTTTCAGGAGTCCCCTCCTGGAATGATGATCCTTTTTGTGGGTCTTGAAGTGATCCGTCAGATACTCTATCCTTCCGCTCAGAAGGGCAACCTGAACCTCCGGAGATCCGGTATCGCCCTCATGGGTCTGATAATCAGTTATTATCCCTTTTTTTCTTTCTTCATCTAGCACAGCTGCCTATCCTCCCTTGTTTATTGTATCATACGTTTCTTTAGTTAAGAACCCTTAAGATCTTGACCGCCCGTTCCCCTTCATCCAACAGGGAAATCTCCTCCGAAGATAAAACCATCGTTGCAACAGCGGCGATCCTGCCACCTTGCGTGGTGAATTTTATCAGATCTCCCCTCTCCAGCAAAGGGGTGTTTTTATCCCTCAGGGTACCGCAATCGGGCTGATATCCCCGTCTTATCCTGTCTGCGGTATCTTGATCAACAACAATCTCAGTCAGCCCTGGGAGCATCTCCGCCAGGGGAATGATGTTTTTCTCAATAGCTTCAAGCCTTTTCCCGTCGGCGAGGCCCTCAAGTGATATGGCGTCTTCCTGTCTGAAATAGCCGCTTCGCATCCGCCTGAGATCAAAGAGACAACCTCCGCATCCCAGCCTGTCCCCAATATCGGCACACAGCGATCGGATATAGGTGCCCTTTGAGCAGGATACATCAAAGGTCACATAGGGCATCTGTATCTCTGTCACGCTGATGTGATGTATCGTAACATCTCTCAGGGGAGGTTCAATGTCAACCCCCTGTCGTGTCCATTTATAGAGAGGTTTGCCCTTGAACTTGACAGCGGAATATTTCGGGGCCCTCTGCTCTATCCGACCGACAAAACCCTCTACCGTCTCCCGTATCTCTTTTTCCTGGAGATGGGGTTCACAGCGGTCTATCACCTCACCTTCCCTGTCAAGGGTGTCCGTCCTGACGCCCAGAAGCAACGTGGCACAGTACTCCTTGTCCTCATGCAACAAGAACCGTGTGAGCTTCGTCGCCTCATTTACGCAAACGGCAAGAACTCCCGTTGCCAACGGGTCGAGCGTTCCCGCATGTCCGACCTTCTTCGCCCCGAGCGATTTTTTGACATCACGGACAACATCGTGAGACGTCCTTCCGGACGGTTTGTCAATGATCAATACTCCATCCATATCAAAGGCTTTATACCGGGAGACCCTCGTTACATCGACACCGCTATCGCATCGAGAACCATCCCCCTGACGGTTTTAAAATCTCCTTCAACCCTGCAGGCGGAGGCATTCCTATGCCCCCCCCCTCCCAGTGCGCGCGCTATCTTTTCTACATCGACGTCTCCCTTGGATCGCAGGCTTATCTTAAACCGGTCTTCGGAAACCTCGTAACAGCAGACGGCAATTTCAACACCCTGTATCGAACGGACCGTATCGACAAGGCCCTCCGTGTGCTCCGGAAGCGCCCCCTCTTTGCGGAGCATCTTCTGCGTGACAGAGACGACCCCCACCCGTCCCTCCTCGTACAATTGCAGGGTGTCCAGAACCATCCCCATCAGTCGAATCTGTATGGCGGGTTTGGTCTCATAGATGTTTTGCGCTATGTATCGGCAGTCCGCACCCATCTCCACCAGATCGGCCGCCACCCTGAAGGTGGCGCTCCCCGTGTTGGAATACTGGAAACTGCCGGTATCCGTGAGGATAGCCGTGTATATATTCGTCGCAATGTCTCCGGTGATCGCAATCCCCATATTCTTGAGGAGGCGATGGATCATCTCTCCCGTGGAACTTGCCCCTGAATCGGTCAACAATATTTCTGAAAAGGTGCCGACCGAGGCATGGTGATCAATATTAACGATCTTTTGTATAGAGCTTATTTTGTCCTGTTCATCTCCGACCCTTGAGATATCACTGCAATCCAGGACGAAAACCGCATCAAATCCGTCGACAGCGTCCAGGGAATGGACAATCGCCTTTGCACCGGGAAGAAATGCATAAATGGCCGGCGTCCTATCCTGGTTATACACGACGGCATCCTTCCCCATATCGCGCAGCACATGGTACAGGGCCAGCTCGGATCCCAGGGCATCACCATCCGGTCTCATGTGGGACGTGATGAGAAAGTTGGTGCCGGAATGTATAACCTCGGCAATTTCATCAAACATCTTTTTCTATCTCCGTCAGCAGCCGGTTAATGCGGTCCCCATATTCAAAAGATTCATCAAAGGTAAACTTGATTTCAGGGACATAGCGAAGCCGCAACCGTTTTCCCAGTTCTTTTCTCAGAAAACCGGCGGCCCGGTGAAGACCTTTCATCGTCTCGTCACTGCAGGCGTTCTGCCCCATCCGAACAAAAAAGACTCTCGCCTGGCGGAGATCATCCGTCACCTTAACACCGGTAACCGTTATTTCCTGTACCTGTGGATCATTGATCTGCCTCAACAGGATATTCGAAATCTCAACCTTTATGAGATCGGCAACCTTATCAGCTCTCTTGAAACTCATCGATTCTATGATCCCCACAGCCGGTCCAGGCACCAGAGATACTGTACATCTCTATCGAAACATTCACTATGTCGGCCAGATTCAGCCCTTCTATAAAATTCACAACCTTATCCATCTTTGAATTTACAAAACCCCTCTCGTTTCCCACTATGCCAAACCCAATCCGGCATCTTTTCCAGTCATCATATGCCCCCACCTCTGCTATGGAAACATTGAACGTGTTCTTTGTTCTGCCCAGTATCCTCCGCACCACCGATCTTTTCTCTTTCAAAGATCTGCTGCCTCCGACAAAGACATCCATGATTCCCGTACCGACTACCATCGGAAAACAACCCTCGGCACATCAAACGCTATCTCATATACATGACGTAGAGGGGCTGCTACAGTTTTCTGGCTACTGCCTCTCGTGTATACGTTTCTATGACATCCCCTTCCTTGATATCATTAAACCCTTCTATCCCAATACCGCATTCAAAACCGGATAGCACCTCCTTGGCATCATCCTTGAATCTCTTGAGCGAGAGGAAGGTGCCGTCATGAACAACCACCCCGTCTCTCAGGAGTCTCAACCGGGCATTTCTGATTAGCTTGCCGTCGGTCACGCGGCTTCCCGCAACCGTGCCGATCTTTGACACCTTGAAGACCTGCAGCACTTCGGCACGTCCCTGAACGGCCTCTTCATACACTGGCTCAAGGAGCCCTTCCATGGCATTTCGTACATCGGCAATGGCATCATATATGACATCGTAGAGTTTGACACTTACGCCTTCTTTTTCGACAATCTCCGAGACCCTCGCGTCAGGTCTGACCTTGAACCCTATGATGATCGCATCGGACGCCGATGCCAGCATAACATCCGTCTCGGTGATCGCGCCAGCGGAGTTGTGGATCAGTTTCAACTTCACATCTTCCGTGCTGAGTTTCAGAAGGGCCTCCGAAAGGGCCTCCACAGATCCCTGGACATCGGCCTTAATAATAACATTCAGCTCCTTGGCCCCCTCCTGGATCCTCTCATACAGCTGCTCAAGGGTGACCTTTGAAGTTTTGGAGAGCTCTTTCTCCCGCTCTTTCCTCAACCAATGATCACCTATGATTCGCGCCTTCCTTTCGTCCTCAACACAGACAAAGTCCATACCGGCCTGCGGCACACCGGAAAAGCCCACGACCTCGACCGGCATGGAAGGACCCGCCTGGGCAACTCTGCGCCCCTTGTCGTCGGTCATGGCCCGCACCCTGCCATACTCCATCTTGGATACAACGGCATCACCCTCTCTCAGGGTCCCCTCCTGGACGATGACCGTGGCTACCGGGCCTCTCCCCCGGTCGAGCTTTGCTTCAATGACAACTCCCCGCGCCAACCGGTCCGGGTCGGCCGTAAGCTCCAGGATATCCGCCTGGAGAAGGATCAGTTCCATCAACTCCTCTATCCCCACCTTCTGTTTCGCCGAAACCTCCGCATAGATGGTATCCCCTCCCCATGCCTCGGGCACAAGCTCGAATTCCGAAAGCTGTTGTTTTATCCTTTCGGGATCGGCATTCGGCTTGTCGATCTTATTGACCGCAACGATGATCGGGACACCGGCAGCTCGGGAATGATTGATCGCCTCAACCGTCTGATCCATGACACCGTCGTCAGCGGCAACCACAAGCACCACGATATCGGTTACCTGAGCCCCCCTCGCCCTCATTGCCGTGAAGGCCGCATGCCCCGGCGTATCCAGAAACACGATATCCTTTTCGTTGATACGCACATGATATGCCCCTATCGCCTGGGTTATGCCGCCTGACTCGCCCTCTATAACGTTCGTCTGCCGTATCACATCCAGGAGTGAGGTCTTGCCATGATCGACATGGCCCATGATGGTCACCACGGGGGCCCTCGGCTTGAGAGTGGCGGGGAGAGATTCCTCCCTGTGTATGATATCCTCATACTCCGCCCCGACAGATTCCACCTGATATCCGAATTCACCGGCAACGAGGGTCGCGGCATCGATATCTATCGACTGGTTGATCGTAACCATCATCCCCAGCGAGACAAGCTTGCTGATCAATTCACCGACCTTGATTCCCATTTTTCTGGCGAGGTCACCTATCTGGATGGCCTCTTCTATCTTTATCCTCCTCTTGATCGCCTTGGGGGTCGTAATCTCTGTCGCCTTTATCCGGGTGGCAGAGATAACCTTCTCCTCTTTCCAACTCCTGCGATCCTCCTGGGATTTTCCTCTTCTGGACCGCTTTCCCTTTTTATCGAACTGCTGCTTGAGGAAGGTCTTCTTTTTTCGGACTTCCTCCCCTATATGAACCTCAACCGGCTTCTTCATTTTATGCGATGGTTTCTGCGGCGCTTTTTCCTCTTTTTCGGCCGCAGGTTCGGGCTCCTGGGGCACCACTCTCACCTTTTCCCGTGGGGGCACAACCTTCTCCTCCGGGGGCACAATCTTCGGTTCTTTCTTTACGGCCGCTCGGACGATTGTTGCGGAAGTTCTGCGCGGCTTCTTCTCCGGCACTACTCTCTTTTCTTTTTTCTCATCTTCTCTTTCTTTTTCCGTATCTTCAACTGGCGCAGCCTCCCGAGCCGCTTCTTCTTCCTCCGCCTCCCCTATTGCCCCTTCCATCTCCGGCTGAAGTTCAGCATGGGTCTCCTCGACCTCGGGGGTGGACTGTCGTACTGCCCTCCTTCTGATGACCGTTTTCTTAACCCTTTCTTCTACGATCGCGTCCTTCTCGCCCAGGGCAAACTCCGTTCGCACCCTCTCAACATCACTATCTTCAAGGGAACTGGAATGGGCCTTGACGGCTATTCCGAGTTTCTCCAGTCGCGTGATAAGATCTTTGTTCTCTATGCCGAGCTCTTTGGCCAACTCGTAGACTCTTATTTTGGACATTATGGGAACTCCTGGTTGCCTTGCCGGCAGCATACGGACAGTTTTTACATATCTTCAGAAAGGCTCTCGCCGCTTTCGCTATCGATAATTTTTTTTGCCTCTTCAACCCAGGCGGTTGCCTTCTTCTCGCTGATTCCCTTTATGGAACTAAGCGCCTCGGGTTCCGCCGAAGCCACCATTGCGACGCCCTTGAATCCTTCCTCATAGAGGAGATCGGCTGTACGTTCACCGACACCGGGGATATTCATGAGAGAGGTGAGCCCCTCTTTTTCCGCTACCGCCACACCTGTTTCGTTCTTGACATCAATCTTCCAGCCGGTAAGCCTGGCGGCCAATCTGACATTCTGGCCGGACCTCCCAATCGCCAGGGAAAGCTGATCATCCGGCACGACAACCTCCATAGTCCGGGCCTCTTCATCCATGTACACCCTGTCCACCTTGGCCGGTGACAGGGCATTGCATACATACCTCACCGGATCCTCGGAACAGGGAACGATGTCTATCTTTTCCCCTCTCAGCTCCTGCACAACCCCCTGTACCCGCGATCCTCTCATGCCGACACACGCTCCGACCGGGTCAATGTCTCTGTCGCTCGACCGGACGGAGATCTTGGTCCTGTTTCCCGGTTCCCTCGCTATATTGACAATCTCTATCAACCCTTCGGATATTTCGGGAACTTCCATTTCAAAGAGGGCCCTGACAAGGCCAGGGTGTGTCCTGGACAAAAGTATCTGAGGACCCTTGGATATCCTCTTGACGTCGTATATATATGCCCGTATCCGCTCCCCTCGCCTGAACGATTCCCTCTTTATCTGTTCGGAAGGAAGGACAATCCCCTCCGACATGCCGAGGCTGATAATGATGCTCCCACCCTCGAATCTCTGCACAAAACCGTTGACAAGTTCGCCTTTTCTGTCTTTGTATTCCTCGTAGACATTGTCACGCTCGGCATCCTTGACCTTCTGAATGATAATCTGCTTGGCCGTCTGAACGGCAATCCTCCCGAAGGTGTCTGTCTCTATCTTTATCCCGAGGCTGTCTCCCAGTTCCGCATCTTCATCCAGGGTTTCACGCGTCTCTTGCAGGGATATCTGTGTGTCGGGACTTAGGACGTGCTCCACAACTGTCTTAAACAGGAAGGTTTCCATCTCTCCCGCTTCCTCGTTGTAGTTCACCTCAAGATCCAGGTCCAGCCCCAGTTTCTTCCGCGCGGCGGTCAAAACGGCTGTTTCCAACGCATCTATGATTATTTCCTTGTCTATGCCTTTTTCTTTTCCCATCTGTTCGATGAGACGTGTAAGATCTGGCAACATGTTACCGGTCCTCCGAGCTAAAATTGACGGATTCGTAAAAATTCACCTTTTCCGATGCATCGTGATCATACTGCCATCCAATCCCGACCTTCCGAAAAAGTGTCATAATTCATATTCAAGATTTGCTTTTACCACCATACTGCGCGGGATGGTATACATCTTTCCTCCCACCTCTATAACGAGGCTCTTTTCTCCCTCGTTCTCGACAAATTCAACCAACCTGCCCTTGAGAGTCCTCTTCCCCTCTATCTTTTCGGCAACGCGAATCCTGACCGCGCGTCCTTTGTACCGTACAAAATCCCGGTCTTTTACAAGGGGACGGTCAAGACCGGGCGATGATATCTCCAGATCGTAAGGATCGGGAGGGGTCTCATGAATATCGAGAAGATCTCCGACCTCACCACTTATCCTGGCGCAGTCATCGAGGGTCACGCCTCCCTCTTTGTCGATATAAATCCTGACCATCCAGCGGGTTGGCCCTCTGAGGCATTCAACATCAACCAGTTCCATACGTTCAGATTCAACAATCGGTTCAACCAGCTCCAGTATCTTTTCACGGTATGTTTGATCCGACCCGGCCATTGTGCCCCTCAGAAAATAAAAAAAGCGGGCAGAGCCCACTTTTCGGGTACTTCTAACATAGCAACGCTTCTTTTGCAACCGAAAAGATTGGAGCGGGCGATGGGATTCGAACCCACGACATTCAGCTTGGGAAGCTGACATTCTACCCCTGAATTACGCCCGCTCAACAATTCTACACACCGCGATTTAGGCGACCACGCCTCTTTTGTCAAGACTTTTTTATCTTTACCGTTCGAAGCCGCCTTGTTATCGATCTCCCGTGTGCCTCAAGGCCTTCAATCTCGGCAAATCTGACCGCCTTGGGACCATAGGTCTCAAGGGCCTCCTCGGAAAAGGAGAGTACGCTCATCCTCTTGATAAAATCATAGACTCCGAGAGGTGAAGAG
>JAUSPK010000029.1 GCA_030655735.1 Syntrophales bacterium
CGGACATAATCCTGCCGACAAATGCCTTGATAGCGGGGGGCTCCTCCGGCAGACCGAGCGCGGGTGACGATATGATCACGCCGTCGATCACCTCCGGGAATCGGGCGGCGAACCTCAGCGCGATAAGCCCCCCCAGGCTGTGTCCCAGAAGAAAAATCTTTGCACCTTCGGCAAGTGTGTCCCGGGAGAGTGCGATCATGCTGTGAAGATCATCGACATACTGGTAGAAGGAGAATACATGACCCCGGGGACCACCACTCTGTCCATGGCCCCTGTGATCCGGCGCCCATATGCTGAACCCCTTGGGGAGGAGCCGTCTGACGACGTTGTCATAGCGCCCGGAATGTTCACCCAGCCCGTGCGCGATCACCACCCGCGCCTTCTCGGCATCGGCCTGGTATTTCCGGTAAAAGATACTGAGCCCGTCCACGCCTTTAAAGCTTCCATAATCAGCTGAAATCTCGGCCATGCTGCAATACCCCCTGTGGACTGTCACTAAACGATTGATCACACCCCCCGGGTTTCCCTTTTTCAAGAAACGCCGGTACCCGGTTTTTAGCCTCCTTTGTCTCCCCGATGCGCCTAATCCCTGAGCAGGATCTCCTCTATTCTGTCCAGCGCCTCTCCCAGCTTCTCCGGCATGGATCCTCCTGCCTGGGCCATATCCGGGCGGCCGCCGCCCTTTCCCCCGACAATCGGCGCTATCTCCCCGACTATCTTCCCAGCGTTGTAGCGGTCCGTAAGGTCCTTCGTCACCACGCACAGGAGCATGGCCTTGTCCCCCACCCGGCTTCCCAAGAGGACGATCCCGGAGGAGATCTTGTCGCGCACCTTGTCTCCAAAATCGCGGAGGGTCCCCACATCCGGCGCGTCAACCAGTGTCGCGAGCAGCTTTATTCCTTTTATTTCCTTGACTTTATCAAGGAGGTCGGAGGAATCCTTCGCCGCCAGTTTCCCTTTGAGGGTCTCAATCTCCCTCTCGAGGTCTTTCTGGCTCTTCAGCAGTTTTTCCACCCGCTTATTCAGCTCCAGGGGAATCGCCTTGACGAGCCGGGCCGAGGACTTCAGCTCCTTTTCCACCGCCTCGGCGTATTTGACGGCTTCTCCCCCGGTTACCGCCTCGATCCTTCTCACACCGGCGGCTATGGATGATTCACCGACAACCTTCAGGAACCCGATATCTCCGGTCCTGAGAACATGGGTGCCACCGCACAGTTCCATGCTGTAGTCCCCCATCCGGACAACGCGGACGTCATCACCGTACTTCTCGTCAAAGACGGCCGTCGCGCCGGTCTTTATGGCCTCTTCCCGCGCGAGGACCCGGGTATCTACCGGGACATTGCTTCTGATGTAGGCATTGGCAATACGCTCGACCTCTTCGATCTCGCCGTCTTCAATCTTCGCGAAATGGGTGAAGTCGAAACGGAACCTCTCCGCGTTGACAAGGGAACCGGACTGCTTGACATGATCCCCCAGCACCCGCTTCAGCGCCGCCTGTAGGATATGGGTCCCTGAGTGATTTGCCTCGACGGCCCGGCGTATCCCCTCGTCCGTTTTCAGATTAACGGTCTCCCCGACGCTGAATGTACCCTTCTTGACCTTTCCGATGTGGGTGAACAGATCATCCAGGGGTTTCTGGGTATCCCACACATCAAAGAGTGCCAAGCTGTTTTCAATAATCCCGACATCTCCGACCTGGCCCCCGATTTCTCCATAGAGGGGGGTCTTTTCGACAAATATCTCGCCCCGCTCCCCCTCAGCGAGAGAGTCCACCTGTTTGTCGTCCTTAAGGATGGCAACTATCCTTGATGTGGCCTCGGTATTCCCTTCATATCCAACAAACTCCGTTTTTATTCCATTCATGGAAAGTTTCCGGTACACATCGGAAACCTCTTCCTCGCCGCTCCCCTTCCAGGCCTCCCGCGCCTTGCTGCGCTGGGTTTCCATGGCGGCATCAAACCCCTCCATATCAATCGTAAGGTCCTGAGACCGGGCGACCTCGGCGGTCAGATCGGTCGGGAATCCGAAGGTGTCGTAGAGCCGGAAGACCACATCGCCGGGGATGACCGTATCCCCTTTCCCCTTGAGGAAATCGATCTCATCGTTCAGTATCTTCAGTCCCGTATCGAGGGTGTCCATGAAACGCTGTTCTTCGTTGATGATAACCTTTCTTACGTAGGATTCCTTGTCCATTATCTCCGGATAGAAATCCTTCATCTTTTCGATCACGACCGGAACCAGGTCATGGAGAAAGGGCTTGTCCAGACCCAGGAGCTTTCCGAAACGGGCGGCACGCCGCAGGATCCTTCTCAGGACGTACCCCCTTCCCTCATTACTCGGCAGGATGCCGTCGCTGATGAGAAAGGTGACGGCGCGGCAGTGATCGGCAACAACCCGTATGGCGATATCGTCCTCTTCATTTTCCCCGTATCTCCTCCCCGACACATCCTCGATATGCCCTATAATCTCGTGGAAGAGATCGCAGTCGTAGTTGCTGGTCACCCCCTGCATCACGGCTGCCAGCCGTTCAAGTCCCATTCCCGTATCAATGTTCGGTTTGGGGAGGGGGGTCAGGGTTCCGGACGCGTCACGATCGAACTGCGTGAAGACGAGGTTCCACACCTCGACGTAGCGTCCACACTCGCATTCGATATTGCAGTCCGGCTTCCCGCAGCCGACTTTCTCACCCTGGTCAAAGTAGATCTCAGAGCAGGGGCCGCAGGGGCCGGTATCGCCCATGGTCCAGAAATTATCTTTTTCGCCCAGGCGGAAGATTCTCTCGGCGGGGACCTTCATCTTTGTATTCCATATCTCAAAGGCCTCGTCATCGTCCTTGTAGATGCTCACCAATAGTTTATCCGTGGAAATGCCCATGACCTCAGTCAGG